>JBCBZW010000141.1 GCA_039815145.1 Pseudomonadota bacterium | reverse complement strand
GCATCTTCGGAGCCGGGCTTCCTGCGCGCCGCCGCGATCGGCGCGCCCGTGTTGACCTCGCTCCTCAACACCACCGTCGATGCGGTGGCGGCCAACGTCGCCCGCTATCGTGAGGCCCTCGCCGAGCACGGGTTCGATCCGTCCAGCCGGCGCGTGGCCATGATGGTGCACACGTTCGTGGGACCCGATCTTGCAAGCGTACGCGAGCAGATCGAAGCCCCCTTCCACGAGTACCTCAAGTCCCACTATCACCTGCTCGACGGGCTTGCGCAGAGCCTCGGGCTTGGGGTCAGCATGGACGACCTGACGAGCGCCGACTTAGAGACGCTCCTGCGTTTCGGTTTCGAAGGCTTCCTGGACGGGCGTTCACTAATCGGCGGCGTGGGGGACCTGCGCCCGCACGTGGAGGCTTTCGCACGCGCCGGCATCGATGAGCTGGCCTGCCTCATCGACTTCCACCCCGGCTACGACGAGGTGATGGGAAGTCTCCAGTATCTCAGCGCGCTGAAGGAGGAGTGCTTCGGGCTCGCCTCCGGCGCGACTGCCTGACGCCGCAGCCCACGCCATGTCCCTGGCCGACCGCTTAGCCGCCCTTTCTCCACAGCAGCGCGAGCTGCTGCGTCGACGCCTGGCCGAACGTGGTCGTGAGGGGGACCTCGACGGTGATCTTCCCGACCGCACCGCGGCGAGTGCCGAGGGGGCGGAGATGAGGATTCCGCGCCGGGCCGCGGACGCCGAGCTGCCCCTGTCTTATGCCCAGGAGCGGCTCTGGTTCCTCAATCATCTCGAGCGCGACAGTGCGTTCTACAACATTCCGATGGCCTTGCGCTTGCGCGGGCAGCTCGATGTCGACGCCATGCGTCGCGCCGTCAACGCGGTCGTTGAGCGCCATGAGGTGCTGCGCACGAGCTTCAGCGCCGACGGTGGCGTGCCGCATCAGGTGGTGCACGACGAACTCGCGCCCGGCTTCGAACTGATCGATCACGCCGAGGTGGCGCCGGACGAACGTGCGCGAGTGCTGGAGCGGGTAACGCGCGAGCACGCCAGTCGGCCCTTCGATCTCGCCAACGGCCCCCTCGTCCACCTGACCATCGTGCGCTTTGCGGACGACGATCACGGTCTCCTGCTGTCGATACACCACATCGTCGGGGACGGTTGGTCGCGTGGCGTGATCATGGGGGAGCTCGAGCAGCTGTATCGGGCTTTCACGGCGCGGCAGCCGTCGCCGTTGCCGCCGCTGGAGATCCAGTACGGTGACTTCGCCGTGTGGCAGCGCCGTTGGCTGTCTGGGGAACGCTTCGAGAGCGAGATGCGCTTCTGGGAAGAGCGTTTGGCAGGCCTGCGCGAACTGCGCCTGCCGACCGATCGGCCGCGTCGGCCGGACACGGTGCATCAAGGCGCAAAGTTGCTGCTCGTGCATCCCCCCGAGCTGCTCGAGCGAGTGAAGCGATTTTCGGCTCAGGCCCGCGTGACGCCGTTCATGACCTTGTTAGCCGTGTTCAAGGTGCTCCTGCAGCGCCTGTGTGCAGAGGACGACGTGGTGGTGGGGGTGCCGACGGCCAACCGCAACTGGCCGGCGACGGAGCCGCTGGTGGGTTTTTTCGTCAACTCCCTGGTGATGCGCACCGATCTCGGAGGCGACCCCTCCTTTAGCGAACTGCTGAACCGAATCCGCCAGACCACCCTCGGTGCCTTCGAACACCGAAACGTGCCCTTTGAACGCGTGGTCGAGCGCCTACGTCCGGACCGCGTACTTGGCCGCAATCCGCTCTTCCAGGTGACCTTCCAGTACCAGGACGGGAGCTACGGCCGGCAGAACTCGCTCACGCCACAGCACGATTTTCCTGGTCTGACGATCGAGCGCCTGGCGGTCGACACCGGCACCGCCCTGTTCGACCTCAGCGTCAACATGGGCGAAATCGACGAGGGCCTGGGGGTGCTCGTGGAATACTCCACGGCGCTCTGGGACGAGGGCCGCATCGACGGGCTGATGCGCCAGTTCACCACGCTGCTGGAGGATGCCATGGCGCGGCCAGAGGTGCCGCTGCATGCGCTGACCTGGCTCGATGGCCAGGACCTCGATCGTGCAGACACCTTCGCCTGTCAATCGTTGCGCGCAGGGGAGGCAACGCCCCTCGGCAAGCCTGTGCACCTGCGGGTCTTCGATCACGCGCGTTCTCATCCGGGAATGGCTGCTGTGGTCGATGCTGACGGCGTCACGCTCAGCTACGGGGAGCTCGTCAGCGGTGCCCTAGCGCTCGCGAGTGCCCTCATCGCTGCCGGTGTCGGCGACGAGGATGTCGTCGTGGTGTGCCTGCCGCGCGGACCTGCCATCGCCCTGGCACCGCTCGCGGTGCTCATGGCGGGCGCCGCGTACCTGCCGTTGGATCCCGCGGATCCCGTGCGCCGTCGTCGCGCCACGATCATCGATGCAGGGGCTAGCCTCGTGCTGACCGTTGAGCGGCAACTCGCCGACTTCATGGGCATCGAGGTCGGCGACGATACCGTGCCGGTGCTGGACGTAGCGCCCTACGCAGGCCGCTGCGGCGCCGACATCACACCTTCGCCTGACTATGCCGCACCCACCAGCGTGCACGCGGAACAGTTGGCTTACGTGGTGTACACGTCGGGCTCCACCGGCAGGCCTAAGGGGGTGGGCGTCTCGCATCGGGCACTGACGCACCTCGTGGCATGGCAGGAGGCCCACTGGCCCATCGGTCCTGGTCAGCGTGGCACCTCGCTCGCGGGCCTCGCCTTCGACGCCATCGTGTGGGAATTGTGGATGACCCTCGCCACCGGCGGCACGCTGGTACTGCCGGCGGACGAACTGCGCCTGGATCCACCGGCGCTGGCGGCGTGGCTCGTAACGCAGCAGATCAACGTGCTGTTCGCTCCCACGCCGGTCGCGGAGCGCCTGCTCGACGAGCCCGCACTAAAGGCCTCAGAGCACCTACGCGCGCTGTTGGTCGGCGGAGACAAGCTGACGCGCCGGCCCTCCCCATCGCTGCGCTTCGCCTATGTGAACTGTTATGGGCCCGCCGAGAACGCGGTGGTGTCGAGCAGCAGGCAGGTGGTCCCTGCAACGCAAGGTGGTGTCGAGGCGCCGCCTATCGGGAACCCGTTGCCTGGGGTGGTGGCGCGCGTGCTCGATCCATCGCTGCGGCCGGTGCCGGTGGGAGCACCTGGTGAACTGTGCCTGGGCGGTCGCGGTCTGGCGCGGGGCTACCGCGGGCGCGCAGCCCTGACGGCCTCACGCTTCGTACCCGACCCCTGGGCGACGACGCCCGGCGAGCGTCTCTACCGAACCGGTGACCGGGTTCGTTACCTGGCGGATGGGCAGCTCGAGTTTCTCGGTCGCACCGATCACCAGGTGAAGATCCGCGGCGCACGCCTGGAACCCGGTGAGATCGAGGCGACCTTGCTGGCCCATCCGCAGGTGCGTGAGACGACGGTGCTGCCGGTGGATCGCGCAGGTCAGCGCGCGCTGGTGGCCTTCTTCGTGGCGGAGCAATCGGCGACTGAGGGTGATCGCGTACGCCGCGAAGCCACCCACGTGGACGACTGGCGTCGCCTCTACGACACGGCCTACGGCGGTGAGCGCGAGGCCGAGGACGCGCGGGATGCGCGCTTCGACCTGGTCGGCTGGCACAGCAGCTACAACGGCAAGCCCATCCCGCGCGAGGAGATGCGCGCGTGGGTTGACGAGACCGTGGCGCGCATCCGCGAGCTGGCGCCGAGACAGGTGCTCGAGATCGGCGTCGGCACCGGCTTGCTGTTGTACCGCCTGGCGCCCCACGTGGAGCGCTACGTTGGCCTGGATTTTTCAGAGCAGGCCGTGAACCGTGTCCGCGAGGAGCTCGCTCGGCCCGGCGGTGGTATCGACGGCGTTCAGGTGCACCTGGCGCCCGCGGACCAAGCCGCGACGCTGGTCGACGCCCGATCGGTCGATACGGTGGTCGTCAACTCCGTCGCCCAGTACTTCCCCAGCATCGCCTACCTCGAGAGCGTCCTCGACGGGGCGATCAGCCGTGTCAGGCCTGGCGGGCGCGTCTTCGTGGGCGACCTGCGTGCGGCCGATCTCGATCGCGCCTTCTACGCCAACGTCGCCCTCGCCCGCACCGCCGCCGACGAATCGATCGCCCAGCTGGCCCTACGCGCCGAGGAGGCCGCTGCGCGGGAGGATGAGTTGCTGGTCGCTCCAGCGTTCTTCCACGCCCTGGCCGCACGCCAGCCGCGGATTCGTGGCGTACGGATGCGGCCGAAGCGGTTCGACGCTGCGAATGAGCTTGCGCAATTCCGCTACGACGTCGTGCTCGAACTGGATGAACCCTCGGTTGCCGCCGCGGAGGACCTTTGCTATCGGAGCTTCGACGAGTTCGCGGATCTGCAAGGCTTAGCCGCGTGGATGGCGGAGCGGCCGACGGGGCAGGCTGTCGTGATCGGCGCGCTACCTAACGCGCGGGTGGCTATGGCGCAGCGGGTCGGCGAGGAACTGTTCGCCCCCGCCGCGAGCGACGGGCGTAGCGACGATGCAGCTGCGCTGGCGAGGCGCGCCGCCGCCAGCGTTGCGGAGGCGATCGACCCCGGCGTGCTGTGGTCCCTCGGGGAGCGCCACGGGGCACGCGTCGACGTGCGCCTCGCGGCTGCGGGCGATGGCACCCTGGAGCTGCACCTCGGGGCGACGGGCACAGCGCCGCTGGCAACATCGTCCGCGCACGTAGATCTGGCCGTGTACGGACGCGCCCCGGCGCAGGACACGTCCGCGGGCGAACTCGCCGGAGACTTGCGCGACTATCTCGAGGCCCGTCTGCCGCGATATATGGTGCCCGAACGGTTCGTGGCGGTAACCGCGATGCCGACGACCTCGCGGGGCAAGCTCGATCGCCGCCGCCTGCTCGCGCTGGATCCCGGTCGTGGCAGTAGCGAGACGTCGTACGTGGCGCCCCGAAACGAACTCGAGGCAATCGTGGCCGCGTCCTTTGCCCAGGTACTGTCCGTGGACCGGGTGGGCATCGCCGATGATTTCTTCGATCTCGGCGGCCACTCGCTCCTGGCGACTCGCGTGATTGCCGACCTCGAGGAGAAGCTCGGATTCACCATCGAACTGCGCACGCTCTTCCAGGCGACCACGGTGACGGACCTGGCAGACGTGCTAGGCACGCTAGGAAATCGAGGAGGTGACGCGGGCTCGATCCCGGATGGTGGGACCACGGCATCAGGTGCCGACGCCGCAACGGCGGCAGCACTGGGGTCACGCGCACCGTCGATCCCCCGCCATGAGCGCGGCGATGATCCCGTGCCCGCCTCCTTCGGCCAGCGGCGACTCTGGTTGCTGGAGCAACTGCTGCCCGGCACCGCGGTCTACCACATGCCCGCGCGTGTGACGCTCCGCGGACCCCTCGATGTGACCCAACTGCGCGCGGCGTTGGACAGCCTACTCGCGCGCCATGAGCCCCTGCGTTCGGGGCTGCTGGCGCGTGCTAGCGCGTCGTCGGAGAAGGACGTCGAGACGACGATCAGACGCCTTAGCTCAGCGGGAGAAGCGTCAGGATCGGATCGCGTCGCGCCGGCGCTCGATGTGGTTCAGGTGGTGGCGGCGCCGATGCCGATGCCATTCGAGTTCGTCGACCTCGCGAGCATCCCGGAGCAGCACGAGCGTACCGTCCGCGCTGAGGAGCTGGCGGCGGCGGCCGCCGCCAAGCCCTTCGACCTGACGTCGCCGCCCCTCGCGCGGGCACTGCTGATCAGGCTGAGCGAGCGGTGCCACGAGTTGATCGTGACCCTTCACCACGCGGCCGCGGACGGTTGGTCGGTGGGCATCATGCTCCGAGAACTCGCGATCACCTATGCTAGGCGAGGTTCCACTGGCGAGGCGGCGGAGTCTGCCCTGGGGCGGCTGCCGATCTCCTACTCGGACTACGCCGTGTGGCAACGGCGCTACGCCAGCAACGACGAGGATGTCGCCTGGTGGCGGGAGACGCTGCAGGGGGCCCCGGCGCGACTCGCTTTGCCCACGGATAGGGCTCGCCCGCCGGTCCCGAGCTTCCGCGGCGAGCGGGTACCGGTGTCGCTCGATTCTGGCGTCCTGGCGACGCTGGACGAGCTAGCTCTCCGCCACCGTGCCACTCGCTTCATGGTGGCCTTAGCTGCGTGGCAGGTGGTGCTTCGGCGCATGTGCGACGAGCAGGATTTGGTGATCGTCTCACCGCTGGCAGGGCGGCGACGGCCCGAGACGCACGGGCTCGTGGGCTTCTTCGTGAACTCCGTTCCCCTGCGTGTGCAGGCGAAGGAGGAAGCCACCTTCGAAGAGCTGTTGGAAGCTACGCGCTCGACGAGCCTCGCCGCATTCGATCACGCGGAACTGCCGTTCGAGGTGATCGTGGAAGCGGCGCGTCGGGATCGGGACCTGGAGGCAGCGCCTTTCGCGCAGGTCGCGTTCGCCCTGCAGAACACGCCGGGCGGCGTGTTGCAGGTCGATGACCTCGAGATCGCGGTCGAGCCACTCGACACGGGCACTGCGAAGACCGATCTATCGCTCTTGCTGGATGACCCGTCGTCCGCGCTTGGTGAACAGCGGGGGTTGGGGCTCACGGGCGTACTCGAGTTCTCCAGCGAACTCTTCGAGCGCAGTACCGCGCTCGCCATTGCGCGTGCCTTCGAGGAGACCGTGGCGACGGCCACGGCGGACCCCGCCCAGACGGTGGCAGCCCTGGCCGCTCGCTTGTCGCTGCCCACGTCGAGAGATGCCCCGGGCGCGACGACTGTGCCAGCGTCCTCGGCGGTGCTCGGCGCGGATCGCGACGCGTCGAACCTCAGCGACAACCAGCTGCTCGTGTGGACCGGACACCGCCTCGATCCCACGCTTCCATTGCACCTGCTGGCGATTACCGTCGAGATCGAGCAGGCGCTCGATGAGGCGCGGTTCCAACGCGCATTTGCCGCCCTGGTCGAGGGCAGTGATGCGATGCGCGCCTGCGTCGTGGAGCGGGACGGAGTGCCCCAGCTGCTGGTGAGCGAGCCATCGGAAGTCGAGCTGGCGGTGCTCGATCTGTCCGAGCTCGACGATCACCAGTTCGCACAGCGGGTTCGGGAACTGGCGTTTGAGCCGCTCGACATCACCCAACGTACCTATCGCAGCGTACTCATTCGGCGTGCCCCGGAGCGCTTCACATGGTTGATCGTCCAGCATCAGATCGTGTGCGACGGCGAATCGATGCAGCTCATCGTCGAAGGCGTGTCGAGGAGGTATCGCCTACTAGGCGAGCCTTCGGGCGATCCGGCTAGATTGACGCTGCCGCCGTATCTCGAGCACCTAGCCTGGGAGCGGGAGCAGCGCTTGAGCGGTGCGCTCGACGATCATCGTGCGCACTGGGAACAACTACTACGCAACCGCCCTGAGCCACCGCGGTTCTACGGCTCGACGGGGATAAAGCACGGCCTGAACGCGAGACGCGTCGACGTGCCGCTAGCGTCACCCATAGCGACCGCCTTAGACGAGGCCCTGGTCCAGTTGTCTAAACGGCCGCGGCCGCATCCGGTTATGCGCTTGCGTCTCTTCCTTGCGCTGTTGGTGGCCTTCCTGAACCGCACCGCGGGCGTCGAGGCGGTGGTGGTGGGCATGCCCTGGCGCAATCGCGGGCGACGCACCGCACGGGGCACGCTTGGACTGTTCATGCGGGTAGTGCCCGTCGCCATGACCGTGAGCGGCCGTGACACGTTGGCGAGCCTCTTCGAGCGTACGGGGCCCGCCGTGAAGGAAGCACTGCGCCACGGTGAGCAGGTAGTGCGTAACCCCGTCGATGCGCCCCTCTACGATGTCGTGCTGAATCTGCACACGGCGAAAGCCGGCGAGTTCGCTGGCGGCGCCGTCGAAAGCCGTTGGTTACACACGGGCCTCGGCCTCGAAAGCCTTTCGGTGCAGTTGAGTGACTTCAGTGAGAAGGGGCAGCTCTCCCTCGCCATCGAGCTGCACGAGGACGTTTACGACGTCGAGCACGGTGAGCTGATGGCGCGTCACTTCTGCACGCTGATGGCCCAGTCTGCCGCGGCGCCCTCGCGGCGGCTCGACGCCCTCGCGCTGGAGACGCGTGCGGGCGAGGAACCCGCGGTGCCCACGCTGCCGCCGTTGCCGCGAGGGCTGCAGGTGCCGTCGACGGCCGAATCGTCCTTGGTCGCTACGTCCGCCGCCGGCAACGCCGTCGCCGAACCGAATGCTGCGTCTGATGGCCACGTGCTGGCGGAGTTCCGAGCACGCGTGGCCGCAGCCCCGGACTCACCTGCCATCGCACTCGGTCAGCGTACGGTCAGCTACGCCGAACTCGATGGGCACGCGCAGGTCGTCGCTCGAGAACTCCTCGCGGCTGGGGTCGTCCGGGGCGACGTTATCGCCCTCGTGTTGGAGCGCGGGGCAACGGTGATCGCTGCCATGCTCGGCGTGTTACGCGCCGGTGCCGCCTTCATGGTCATCGAGGGGACTACGCCGACGGAGCGCCGGGAGCAGATGCTGGCGCAAGCCGACGTGAAGCTGCTGCTGGTCGCAGAGAATGACTCGTCTACGCCCGCGGATCCGGGTGACCGAAAGGTCGTGGAGTGTCCGGATCTGGACGCTGCGGCGGTACCCGTAGCCGTCGCCACCGGCGCCCCTGGAGCGGGTTTGGCGTTACCGCGGGTCGACCGACTCGATGCGGCCTACGTCGCCTTCACATCCGGCTCGACCGGGCGCCCCAAGGGAGTCGTTGTGGAGCATGGGGCGCTTGCCAGCTTTGCTCGGGCGGCGGTCACCACCTACGGGTTCGCGCCTGCGGATCGCGTCCTGCAGTTCTCATCGCTGGCCTTCGATGCATCCATCGAGGAGATCTTCGGCGCGCTGCTGGCGGGTGCGTGTCTCGTGCCGCGCGACGCTGCGATGCTGGTGGATCCGGCGCGTTTCGTGGAGCGCTGCGCCGAGGCGGGCGTCACGGTGCTGGATCTGCCCACCGCCTACTTCCAGCAGCTGTCCCGTACGCTCGCCGAACGCGGCCACTCGCTGCCGGCATGTGTGCGTCTGATCATCCTCGGCGGCGAACGTCTGGTGCCGGCAGCGCTGGCCCCGTGGCGAGAGGCCGTGGCGACGGGGCAGCCCTCACCGGCCATCGTGAACAGCTACGGCCCCACGGAGACCACGGTCGTCGTCAGCGCCCACCTCGTCTCGGAGGAGGCGGAAGATCCGCGGCGTGCCGAGATCCCGATCGGCAGCGCATTTGGCGAAGCGCAGCTCTACGTGCTCGACGCGCAGGGCGCGCCCGCGGCGGTCGGTATCGTTGGGGAGCTCTACGTGGGCGGTCCCACGGTGGCGCGCGGCTACGCGGCAATGTCTGGTGCCACGGCAGCGCGCTTCGTACCGGATCACCTGTCCGGGAGGCCAGGCGCCCGTCTGTATCGGACTGGGGACCGGGTGCGCCGCCGAGGCGACGGCGCCCTCGAGTATGTCGGCAGAGTGGATCGCCAGGTGAAGGTGCGTGGGCACCGGGTCGAACTCGCCGAGGTGGAGCGCGCCATCGCGGCGATGGCAGAAGTGAGCGAGGTTGCCGTTGTCGACATCACCGCCAGCGATGGTGTTGGTAAGGTGCTGGTCGCCTTCGTGGTGAGCGAGACGCGCGAATCGGTCGACCTGCGCGCCGCGTTGGGTTCGCGCCTACCCGCCTTCATGGTGCCGGGGCGCTGGGTGATTCGCCAAGCCGCGCTTCCTCAAGATGCGCGCGGCAAGGTCGATCGGCGTGCGCTTCGATCGCTGGTGCCGACGCAGGCGAGCGCGAGCGCCCCGCACGTGGCACCGGCCAGTGAGGTGGAACGGGAGGTGGCTCGTTGCTGGGAAGCGGCGCTGAACGTCGAGCGAGTCGGTGTGCACGACAACTTCTTCGAGCTCGGCGGTACGTCGCTCACGCTCGTCCAGATGCACCCCATGTTATCGGAGCGCCTGGGAGTCTCGATCGAACTCGTAGACCTCTTCCGTTTCCCGACGGTGCAGACCCTTGCTCGCCACGTGACCGGAATGGCCGAACAGGACAGCGCACAAGTGGCGCAGCAGCGGGATGAGCGGGTGTCGGCGCGACGCGAGGCGCTGGAACGACGGCGCTCTCGGGCGCCGAGCACCGGGTCCCCTAGCCAGGCCGCTGACGCGGATCAGCAGACCCGACGCCGCGACGACGCGTCGCAGGCGCAGCCGTGAGCCGGGCCATGCAACGGCCGTCGGTGCCGGAGGATGCTATCGCGATCGTGGGGATGTCCGGTCGCTTCCCAGGCGCGCCCAGCGTGGCGGCCCTATGGGATCTGGTGCGCACGGGCGGGCGGGGCATCAGAACCCTGTCCGAAGAGGAACTGCAGGCCGCAGGCGTTCCCGATAGGCAGCTCCGGGATCCGTCCTACGTTCGCGCGCGCGGCGTGCTCGATGACGTGGCGGGATTCGACGCCGCGCTGTTCGGCATGAGCCCCCGCGAAGCGGCGTTCACGGACCCGCAGCATCGGCTGTTTCTCGAGTGTGCCTTCGAGGCGCTGGAGGACGCAGCCATCGCCGCCGGGGGAGATCTGCGCGCGGGGGTCTTCGGGGGCGTGAGCTCGAGCAGCTACTTCGCCAACCAGATCCTGGCCGGTGCTGATCCGTTGCACGCGGACGGCGCCCTGATCGATCGCCTGCGCCTGGGGTCGCTGGGCACGGAGAAGGACTTCTTCACGACCCGCGTGTCCTACCGTCTCGATTTGCGTGGCCCGAGCGTGGACGTGCAGAGCGCCTGTTCGTCTTCCGCGGTGGCCGTGCACCTGGCGGCGCAGTCGCTCCTGATGCACGGCTGCGATCTGGCGCTGGCCGGCGGTGCATCCGTATTCGTGCCGACGACCCAGGGCTACGTGGCGCAGGCGGGCGGTGTCCTGTCCCCCGACGGCCATTGCCGGCCCTTCGACAGCGCCGCCCAAGGTACCGTGCCTGGCAGCGGCGTGGGCGTGGTGGTGCTTCGACGATTGGAAGATGCGCTGGCGGATGGTGATCCGATACGAGCCGTACTGCTCGGCTGCGCGATAAACAACGACGGCGCCGTGAAGGTAGGGTTCGGCGCGCCCGGTGTGGACGGGCAGGCGGAGGTGGTGGCGGAGGCGCTGGCCGTAGCGGGCGTTGATCCGGGCACGATCGGCTACGTGGAAACGCACGGTACGGGCACGCGCTTGGGTGATCCTATCGAGATCGCTGCGTTAAGACAGGCACTAGGCGGTCCGGCGGAAGGCCCGTGTGCCCTCGGCGCGATCAAGGCGAGCATCGGTCACCTGGATGCCGCGGCAGGGATCGCCGGACTGATCAAAGCGGTGCTCGCCCTGGAGAACGCCACGCTGCCCCCACAGCCGGAGTTCGAGGCGATCAATCCGGACATCGGGTTGGGCGAGCGGTTCTACTTACCGCAGTCCGCCGGCGATTGGATTACGCCGAACGGGGCACCGCGACGAGCGGGCGTGAGCGCGTTCGGCATTGGCGGAACCAACGTGCACTTGGTGCTGGAGCAGGCACCTGTGCAAGCCGAGGCAAATGATGCAGCCGCGCCTCTCGCAGCTGTCTCCAGTGCGCCTTCTGGAGCGCAGCGTGCGCCGGATGAGCACCCCTGCCCCGTGCTGCTGCCATTGTCCGCGCAGACCCAGGCCGCGCTGGCGGCGCGCGGCGAAGCGCTAGGCGCGGCGTTGGACGGACCGGTCGCTGACGCGTCCCTGGCAGACGTCGCCGCGACACTTCATCGCGGTCGGCGCGTGATGGCCGCGCGCTGTGCAATCCCCGCGTCGGACGCGGCTGACGCCGTGGCACGCCTGCGTACGCCCGGGGCGCTCGCTCCCTCGGCACCGATCGAACGCATCGTCTGGTTACTCCCCGGGCAAGGCGCGCAGCGACTCGGCCTGGCCCGGCAACTGCTGGCGGTCGACGCACGCCTGCGTGAGCATCTCGCACGCCTGTGCGGGAAACTCGAGAAGCTCCTGGGCTTCGATCCGCTCCCCTGGTTTGACCAGGCGGCGCAGTCTGGGCCAGGCGACGCTGGCGCCATCGACGACACGGCCTTCGCGCAGCCCCTGTTGTTCGCCCTCGAAGTGGCCCTCGGCCGATGCTGGCTCGAGCGGGGCGTCGAACCGACGATGATGCTGGGCCACAGTCTCGGCGAACTCGCCGCCGCTTGCCTGGCCGACGTGTTCACCGAGGAG
>JBCBZW010000140.1 GCA_039815145.1 Pseudomonadota bacterium | reverse complement strand
GTTGTAGATGCCCGGGGTGAGCACGGCGACGGTGGGGTCTTCCACGTCGGGCACGAGCGAGGCCAGGGTATCGAACAGGCGCGTGGGGTAGTCGTCCACGGGCCGGATGAGGTAGTCCTCGAACAGCTCCGGGAAGGTGCGCTTCATGATCTCGCGGTTCTCGATCATGTAGGCGACGCCGGAGGGCACGCGCAGGTTGTCCTCGAGCACGTAGAGCTTGCCGTCATCGTGGCGCACGAGATCCGTACCGCACACGTGGGCCCACACGCCCTCGGGCGGGTGCATCCCCATGCACTGCTCGCGGAAGTCCTTCGAGTTGGCGATGACCTCGCGGTCGACGGTGCCATCGTTGAGGATGTGTTGGTCGTTGTAGAGGTCGTTGATGAAGTGGTTCAGCGCGTCGACCCGCTGCTTGAGCCCCGTCTCGACCCGTTCCCACTCACTCTTGTTGATCGTGCGTGGAATGATGTCGAAGGGCCATTCGCGATCGATGCCGCCCGGGCTCTCCGCCGAGTACACGGTGAAGGTGATGCCCATGTTGCGGATGGCAACGATGGCGGCGTCCTTACGCGCTTGCAGCTCATCGTCGTCGAGGGCGGCGAGCATGCGGCACAGGGGGCCTGCGACGCGACGCGGTCCACCGCGTGGGCCGACCAGCTCGTCGAAAAAACCGTCGGCTTGGTACTGCTTCCAGTCGATCGCCAAGTGAACTCCTTACGCCGGGCGATGAGCGCTTCGAACGCTATGGTTGCATAGGGTCCGCGCCGCGGACCAGCACTGCTTAGGACTGCAAACGCAGGTCCAGGGTGGCCGGAAACTCATCGGCTCGCTTAGGTTCGCGCACCTGCATCGCCGCGGGGGCGTGGCCGAAGGGTTCGAAACGGGCCAGGCGTCGTCCTTCAGCCTCGCGGGCGTTCACCGGCTGCGTGTCGTAGTTGCGCCCGCCCGGATGGCTCGCGTGGTAGGTGCAGCCGCCGATCGATCTGCCCTCGGCCAGATCCACCACGTCGAACACCAGCGGCGCATGGGGTGGGATGTGGGGATGCAGGCAGGCGGCGGGCCACCAGGCGCGGAAGCGCACGCCGGCGATCGACTCACCGGGCGTCTCCGTCGGCGTCAGCGGCAGGCGGTATCCATTGCAGGTCACGGCCAGGCGATCGCCGGTTGCCCCGAGCACCCGCACCTGCAGTCGCTCGACGGAACTGTCGACGAAACGGGTGGTGCCGCCGACGGCGCCTTCTTCGCCGAGCACATGCCAGGGTTCCAGGGCTGCCCGCAGTTCCACGGTCACCCCGCCGTAGGTCACGCTGCCGTAGCACGGGAATCGCGACTCGAGGAGGGCCGCGAACCAGTCCTGCTCCAGGGGCAGCTGCAGGCGGTGGTTGATGAAATCGATCACCTCACCCAGGTCTTGCCACAGGTGGTAGGGCAGCAGGTAGCGGTCGTGCAGATCTGTGGCGAGGCGCCTGAGGGGTTCGCGGAAGGGCGACCGCCACAGGGCGGCGATCAGCGCCCGCACCAGCAGCTGCTGGGCCAGCGCCAGGCGCGGGTGCGGCGCCATCTCGAAGGCACGCAGCTCCACCAACCCGAGGCGACCGGTGGGCCCATCGGGGGAGAAGAGCTTGTCGATGCAGATCTCGGCGCGGTGCGTATTGCCCGTCACGTCCGTGAGCAGGTGGCGGAACAGGCGATCCACGCGCCAGGGCGGACAGTCCTGTCCGCTCGCCAGGTGCGGTTCGGGAACGCCGTTGAGGGCGAGTTCCAGTTCGTAGAGGCTGTCCTGGCGCGCCTCGTCGACGCGCGGCGCCTGACTCGAGGGCCCGACGAACAGGCCGGTGAAGAAGTACGCAAGGCTCGGGTGGTGCTGGAAGAAGCGCACCATGGAGGCGAGCAGATCGGGTCGTCGCAGGAAGGGGCTGTCCGCGGGGCTCGCCGCGCCCATGACCAGGTGTGCGCCGCCGCCGGAGCCGATGGCGCGGCCGTCGAGGCTGTAGCGGACGGGGTCGAGGCCGCAGTCGCGGGCGCAGGTGTAGGCGCTTTCGGTTACCTCGCGCAGGGCTGGCCAGGACGCGGCGGGTTGCACGTTGAGTTCGACCACGCCGGGGTCCGGCGTGACCTTCAGCACCTGCAGGCGCGGGTCGGGGGGCGGCGGGTAGCCTTCGAGGCGTACGGGCAGGCCCAACGCCGCGGCGACGTCTTCGACGGCGGCGATCAAGTCGACGTAGGCGTCGGCGCTGCTCACCGGAGGCAGGAAGATGTGCAACACACCCTCGCGGGGCTCCACCGTGAGCGCCGTGCGTACTGCCGTGCCGGGCCCGCCGGGGATGACCGCGCCCGCGCTCTGTGTGCCGACGTCTGCAAAGGCGGTCTCCGGTGCTTGCGGTGCCGTCGGCTCGGCGCTCCGGCGTTGAAAGCGGGGCGGCGGCAAGGCCTCGCGCGGCGCGAAGGGATCGAGGGGGTGCACGTGGGGGTATTGGTCTTCGGCGATCCAGGCCAGCGAGCGCAAGGGCAGGCGGAACCCGGCCGGACTGTCCCCGGGCAGCAGAAACAGGTGTCCCCGACGGGTCTGCCAGCGCTCGCTGCGCCAGCGGTTGCGCGATCGTTGGCGCCGTCGCACCCGCGGTGCAGCTTGCGCCTGGGCCTCCTGCAGGGGCAGGACGAAGGCGGCGGGTTCGCCGAGGCCACGCTCGAACACCCGCGCCAGGCGTGCCCGCTCCATGGGATCCTCCAGGCGGTTGTTCTCGGGTGCCACGTTCTCCGGCAGGCGCTGCTCGGCCAGGAGGAACTCGCCCGGGTCCTCGTAGATCGGCTGCCCGCACTCGGTCTCGATCTCCAGCGCTTGGCAGAGCGAGCGCATGAAGCTGCCGGCCTCGGCGGGGCCTGCCTGGCCCTGCTCGCCGGCGATCAGCGACGGCGTGGTCCACAAGGGCTCGCCGTCCGTGCGCCAATAGAGGGCGTACCCCCAGCGCGGCAGGGGTTCGCCGGGATACCACTTGCCCTGGCCGTGTTGCAGCAGGCCGTTGGGCGCGAAGCGCTTGCCCATGGCCCGGATCAGGGTGTCCGCGTACTGGCGCTTGGTGGGGCCGACGGCCGCGGTGTTCCACTCGTCGGCGTCGCGATCGCTATCGGCCACGAAGGTGGGCTCGCCGCCCATGGTCAGGCGCACGTCGTCCTGGCGCAGGATCTCGTCCACCCGGTGCCCGACATCGTCCAAGCGGGCCCACGCGCGGTCGTCGATGGGCGCGGTGATCCGTGGGCGTTCGGCGAGACGGGTGATGGTCATCTCCACGTCGAACTCGACTTCGCAGGGCTCGAGGCTGCCGGCAATGGGGGCGGCGGACTGCGGCGAGGGCGTGGCGGCGAGGGGGATGTGCCCTTCGCCGGCGGCGAGACCTGAGGTGGGATCGAGGCCGACCCACCCGGCCCCCGGCACGTAGCACTCGGCCCAGGCGTGCAGATCGGTGAAGTCCTCCGCCGGCCCGGGGGCGCCGTCGAGGTCGGGTTCGTCCCAGGTGAGCTGGATCAGGTAGCCGGACACGAAGCGCGCGGCGAGGCCGAGCTCGCGCAGCAGGGCCACGAGCAACCAGCCCGAGTCGCGGCAGGATCCGGTGGCGAGTTGCAGGGTTTGCTCGGGCGTCTGCACGCCGGGCTCCTCGCGAATCGTGTAGCCGATGCGCTCGCGCAGCTCGCGGTTCAGGTCGACGAGGAAGTCGACCGTGCTGCGTCGATCCTCCTCGGCGGCCTCCCGGGAGGCTTCGTAGGCGGCACGCGCGTCCCGCACGAGGCTCGCGAAGCGCTTTCCGGGTTCGTCGACACGCTCCAGGTAGGGGGCAAGTTCCTTGCGCAGGGCGGCGGGGTACTCGAAGGGCACGTGGAACGCGTACTCCTCGACGAAGAAGTCGAAGGGATTGAGCGCCTGCAAGTCGGCGATCACCTCCACCGCCACCTCCAGGTGATCCACGGGCTCGGGAAATACCAGGCGGGCGAGGTAGTTACCAAAGGGGTCCTGGTGCCAGTTCAGAAAATGGTCCCCGGGCGAGACCTTCATCGAGTAGCTCTCGATGGTGGTACGCGCATGGGGGGCCGGGCGCAGGCGCACCACCTGCGGATGCACGGTGATGCGGCGGTCGTAGTGGTAACGGGTGCGATGGCTGAGGGCGACGCGGATGGTCATGGGAGTCTCGTGTACGATGATCGCGCCACGGCGATGAGGTCCGGGGCGGCGGGCGAGTTTGCGCTTAAAGTGCCGCGTTTGCCTCCCCCCGTCGACCCTTCGCGGCAGGCTTTGCCCTATGCACCAGGCGGGTGCGCCGCCCTGCCCGAGTACCGACTGAGAATCCCGCCTTGTTCGACGAGATGTTCACCCAAGCGCCCGATCGAGTGCGCCCGCCCTACGCCGCCGTGAAGCGTTGGCTGGACATGGTGGACGGCCCGAGCCTGTGCGCCCGCCAACGCGAAGCGGAGTCGGTGTTTCGCCGGGCGGGGATCAGTTTCGCGGTCCACGGCCCGGGGGCAGCGGAGGATCACGAGCAGCCTGTGCCCTTCGACGTCCTGCCGCGGGTGTTCTCAGCCGAGGAATGGCGCTCCCTCGAGCGGGGGCTCACCCAGCGTGCACGGGCAATCAATGCGTTCCTCGCCGACGCCTACGGTGCCCAGGAGATCGTCCGCGCCGGCGCACTCCCCGCGGAGGTGATCAACGGGTGCCGCGCCTGGCGCTCGCAGCTGCGCGGCATCGACGCGCCCGGCGGCGTGCATGCCCACGTGGTGGCGATCGATATCGCTCGCTTGGATGAGTCGCGCTTCGTGGTGGTCGAGGACAACTGCCGCATCCCTTCCGGGGTGTCCTACATGCTCGAAGATCGTGAGACGATGTCTCAGTTGTTTCCCGATCTGGTGCACAGCGCCGGCTTACGCCGCATCGACGATTATCCCCAGCGCCTACGTGATCTCTTAGGATCTTGTCGACCGAGCCACGTCACGGACCGCGACCCCACGATCGTCGTGCTCACCCCCGGTGCCGGTAACAGCGCCTACTACGAGCACTTCTACCTCGCCGATCAGATGGGTGTGGAGCTGGTGGAGGGCGCTGATCTGCACGTGGAGGACGGCCGTGTGTGGGTGCGCACGACGGCGGGCCCGCAAGTGGTGGACGTGATCTACCGTCGCATCGACGATGCCTACCTCGATCCCCTGGCCGGCGAGCGCGATTCATTGATCGGCGTGCCGGAGCTGATGCAGGCCTATCGCGACGGACAGGTGAGCATCGTCAACGCACCGGGGTGCGGCCTGGCGGATGACAAGTCCGTCTTTCCCTTCGTCTCCCAGATGATTCGCTTCTATCTGGGCGAAACGCCGCTGCTGGAGAGCGCGAACACGTGGCGCTGCGCCGAGCCCGAGTCCCTCGCCTACGTCCTCGAGCATCTGCGGGAGCTCGTGATCAAGCCCGTCGATGGCGCCGGCGCGGAAGGGGTGGTCATCGGTCCCCACGCCGATGAATCGCTGCTCCAGGCCGTGGCCGCGCGGTTGCGCGACGACCCCGCCGGATACATCGCCCAGGAGACCTTATCGCTATCGCGCTGCCCCCGCCTGCTGGCGCCGACCCGAGGCGATGCCGACGAGGCAGACGCTGAGATTACCTTCGCCCTCGACGATGCGCCGGACGAGCAGCCGCGCGTCGAATCCCGACACGTGGATTTCCGCGGCTACGTACTCTGCTCGCCATCGGGCATCCAAGTGCTGCCTGGCGGGCTGACGCGGGTGGCTCAGGACGAGCGATCGTTGATCGTCAACACGCGCTATGGCGGCGGCGTGAAGGACACCTGGGTGTTGACGGAATGACGGCCGAACCCTCATGTTAGGTCGCGCCGCCGATGCGCTCTACTGGGTGGGCCGCTACGTCGAGCGGGCCGACAACCTTGCGCGCCTCATCGACGTTGGGCGGCGCACGGCCGTGGTGCCGGGCCCGAAGGCGAGCGACTGGGAGGACATCATCCGCTCCTCCGGCTGCGCCGACCCATTCTTCGCGCGCTACGACCACGCGGACCGTGATTCGGTGGTCCAGTTCCTCCTCTACGCCGATGACAGCGACTGCAGCATCCGCAGCTGCCTGCGCCTCGCGCGCAGCAACGCACGCGTGGTGCGTACCTCCCTGACCGCCGAGATGTGGGAGGTGATCGACGGCGCGTGGCGCACGGTGCAGCGCTGGGATCGCCAGCGCCGGCGCAGCGAGGAGTTGCGTGCCACCTTGAGTTGGATCAAGCGGCGCTGCGCGCTCTTCCGCGGGGTGACCGAATCGACCGTGCTGCGCCACGAGGGCTACGATTTCCTCAACCTGGGCACTTACCTCGAGCGAGCCGACTGCACGGCGCGCATCCTCGACGTGCGTCATACGGCCCTGGCGGCCGAGGGATGGGACCGGGAGGATGCCCATTCGCCCCCGCCGGAGGTGGAGGCGGGCGCTCGCCACCACTGGATCACGATCCTGCGCGCGTCGAGCTCAGTGCGCGCCTACCACTGGGCCTACCGCAGCGACTACCGCCCGGACAACATCGTCGATCTACTGGTGCTCAACGCCTATTGCTCCCGCTCGCTGGGCCACTGCCTGGAGGCGGCTAGCGAACGGCTGGAGCGCCTCGCGCGCATCTACGCCCGCCGCCTCGATTGCCACACCTTGAGCCGTGGCCTCCTGGATGAGCTTCGCGGCGATGGCCTGGCTGGCGAGCTGGCAGAAGACCTCCACGGCTTCCTCACGGACTTCATCGCGCGCAACAACGCCCTGTCCAATCAGATCGCCCTCGACTACCATTTCTCGCCCCCGCCTCGGCGGGAAGCCGCCGCGACCGGCTGAGGGGGCTTGCGGCGATCTGCGCCCGACGGCGAGCGAGGAGTCTTCGACCCATGACCTATTGCGTAGCGCTACGGTTGAATGCGGGCCTGGTGATGCTGTCCGACACCCGCACCAACGCGGGCGTGGACGACATCGCCAAATTCCGCAAGATGTTCGCCTGGAACGTACCGGGAGATCGCGCCTTCGTCCTGATGACGGCGGGCAACCTCGCGATCACCCAGTCGGTGATCTCCCTGCTGCAGGAGCGCATCGACAACGACGACGGCAACGGTCACCTCTACAACGCCCGCAGCATCTACCGCATGGCCGAGCTGATCGGCGATGCCATGCGCGAGGTGCAGGAGCGTTTTGGCCCGGGCCTGCGCGCCATGAACGAGTCCACCCTCGCCTCCATCGTGCTGGCCGGTCAGGTGCAGGGTGGGGACCCCCGCCTGTTTATGATCTACGCCGCGGGCAATTTCATCGAGGCGACGGAGGACACGCCGTTCTTCCAGATCGGCTCGCACAAGTACGGCAAGCCGATCCTCGATCGGGTGATCGAACCCGAGACCACCTTGAATGATGGCATCACGGCAGCACTGCTGAGCATGGACTCCACCTTGCGCTCAGACCTCACCGTCGGCATGCCGCTCGATCTCGCCGTGCTGCCTAATGGTGCCTTTGAGTTCTCTATCCACCGCCGCATCGAGAGCGACGATCCGAGCTTCCGCGCGCTGAGCGACGCCTGGTCCATGGCCATCCGCGACGCCTTCGTGAAGATGCGTGAGATTCCGAAGTAGCCCCGTGGACGAGGCGGCAGGGACGCAGAAGATCGGCGAGGTCGCACGCCGCGACCTGAGCACTTCCTTAGGCGAGGGTATCGCCGCGCTCGGCCTGTCGATCTCAGAGCAGAGGCAGGCGCAGCTCCTCGATTACCTGGCCTTGCTGCACCGCTGGAACCGCGCCTACAACCTCACCGCCGTGCGCGACCCGCGGGAGATGGTCAGCCGCCACCTCCTCGACAGCCTGGCGATCGCCCCGCACCTCATAGGAGAGCGACTGCTGGATGTCGGCACCGGTGCCGGCATGCCGGGCATGGTGCTGGCGCTGGCGTTTCCCGAGACGCTCCACGCCACCTTGCTGGACCCAGCTGCCAAGCGCATCCGCTTCCTGCAGGAGGTGCAGCTGCGCTTGCAGCCAGCGAACGTCGCCCTGGTGCGGGCGCGGGTGGAGGACGCCGAGCTGGCGGTGGGCAGCTTCCACACGGTCACCTGCAGGGCCTTCAGCAGCCTCGCGCAGTTCGTCGCGAGCTCCGCCCACCTGGTGGCGAGGGACGGTTGTCTCCTGGCGATGAAGGGGGAGCGGGCCGCTGAGGAAATCGCCGCCCTGGCCACCCCGTGGCGCGAGCGAGCGGAGGTGATTGAGCTCGATGTGCCCACCCTGGCCGCCCAGCGCTACCTGGTACGCCTCGCCGCGCCCGCGGCGGCCCCCCTGAGGCGGTGACGGGCGCCACGGCACGGCGAAGCATGCGACACTGATATGTCATGAGCAGAATCGTCGCCATCGCTAACCAGAAGGGCGGGGTCGGAAAGACCACCACCTCGGTCAACCTCGCCGCGAGCCTCGCGGATGCGGGTGCGCGCGTGTTGTTGATCGATCTGGACGCCCAGGGCAACGCGACCATGGGCTGCGGCATCGACAAGCACGATCTCGAATACTCGGTCACCGACGTGCTCACCCGCGAGGCCACCGCAGCGCAGGCCACCCAGCGCGTGGAGGAGTTCGGCTTCGACGTGATGCCGTCGAACGATGACCTCACCCTGGCCGACGTTTCCCTGCTGCGCGAGGGTGGCGGCGAGGACACGCTGGCCAAGGCCCTGGCGCAGGTGAGCGAGGGCTACGACTTCATCCTGATCGACTGCCCGCCGGCGCTCAGCATGCTCACGGTGAACGCCCTGTCCGCGGCCACCGGCGTGATCATCCCGATGCAGTGCGAGTACTATGCGCTCGAAGGGCTCACGGCCCTCATAAATTCCATCGAGCGCATCCGCCAGGCGTTCAACCCGCAGCTGCGGATCCAAGGCATCCTTCGCACCATGTTCGACCCGCGTAACAACCTGGCCAACGATGTGTCGGGCCAGCTGGCTCTGCACTTCGGCGATCGCCTCTACAGCACCGCGATCCCGCGCAATGTGCGCCTCGCGGAGGCACCGAGCTTCGGCCGTCCCGTGCTGTTCCACGATCCCCAGTCGCGCGGCTCCCTGGCCTACCGGGCGTTGGCGGACGAGGTGCTGCAACAGGTTGGACTGCAAGCCACGCCGTCGGCAGCCGCGGCGACCCCGGCACCCGCCGCGCCGCAGGTGGAGTCCGAGGGAAGCCAGCCATGAGCGCGAAGCGACGCGGCCTCGGCCGTGGCCTGGACGCCCTGCTGGGCGATGCCGCCACGCGTAAGACACCGCTGGCGAGCGAGGGGGGCGACGTGCCAGCGACCGCGACGACCCCGCCGGCCGCCGAGGCGGAGCCGGGCGAGCGCGTCGAGCAACTCGGCGTAGAGCGCTTGCAGCGCGGCGAGTACCAGCCGCGCTCGGACATGCGCAAGGAGTCTTTGGAGGAGCTGGCCGCGTCGATCGGCAAGCAGGGCATTATGCAGCCCATCGTCGCGCGCCCGGTGGGTGGCAAGGGCGCCAAGGCCAAGTACGAGATCATCGCCGGCGAGCGTCGCTGGCGCGCCGCCCAGCTGGCGGGCCTGTCCAAGGTGCCGGTGATCATCCGCGAGGTGCCGGACGAAACCGCTCTGGCCATGGCGCTGATCGAGAACATTCAGCGCGAAAACCTCAACCCGCTGGAGGAAGCTCGCGCCCTGATCCGCCTGGTGGACGAGTTCGGGCTCACCCATGCGGAAGCTGCCGAGGCCGTTAGCCGCTCCCGCGCCGCGGTCTCCAACCTCCTGCGCCTACTGGATCTGGATGACGCGGTGAAGGAGCGCCTGGAACGGCGTGAGCTGGAGATGGGCCATGCCCGTGCCCTGCTGCCCTTGGCCGGACGCGAGCAGGCCCGGGTGGCCGCGCAGGTGGTGGAGGGCCGCCTCTCCGTGCGTCAAACGGAGCAGCTGGTGCGCCAGGTGCAGAAGGCCGCGGCCGCCGCGGAGGCGGGGGCGAAGGCGGACGAGCACGAGGGAGATCGCGACATCGCCCGCCTGGAGGAACGCTTGAGCGAGCAGCTCGGCGCGGCGGTCAAGATCCGCCACTCCGCGAAGGGTAAAGGCTCGGTCAGCATCGCCTACAACAGTCTCGACGAGCTCGAGGGCATCCTCGACCACATCAAGTAGGGCCCCTCGCGCCCTACGGCACGACCGTAAGCTCCTGCAACAGATTCTCGGCGCCGTACACCTTCTCCAGGGCTTCGAGCATGATCGCCGTGTCCACACCCACCGTGCGGTTGGTGGTCTCGTCGAACCAGAAGTCCCCTGCGATCGAGTGGATGTTGCCGTCGAAGGCGAGGCCGACCAGGCGGCCGTCGGCCGCGATGATGGGGCTGCCCGAGTTGCCGCCGGTGATATCCGTGGTGGCGACGAAGTTGAAGCGCGTATCGTCCGCCAACCGCTCACGAGCGCCTTCCCAGGAGGCGGGCAGCTTGAAGGGGCGCTCGCCCGTGGCGCGCTCGAAGAGCCGTGCCGTGCGGGTGAAGGGGCCGACGGCCTCGCCGCGTTCCTGCCAGCTCTGCACGGCGCCGTAGGTGGCGCGCAGGGTGAAGGTGGCGTCCGGGTAGGTGTTCGTGCCGTACACGGCAAAGCGGGCATCGGCCAGCATCTCCGTGCCGCGCACCTGCGGCGCTTCCACCTCGGCCTCGTAGCGATGACGGAGCGCCCGCGCTTTCGGTTCCACGCGCCGGGCTAGCACGATCATTGGGTCGTCGCTCGCTTCGATCGCCTCGCGGCCGCCTTCCCACAGGGCCTTGCGCACCACAGGGTCGCCGAGGGCGGTGCTCTCGACGAGGGAGCTTGCCAGAGACTCGGGAGAGGTCGTGCCAAGGATTAGCTTCACGTACTCGCTGTCAGGGCCGAGGTTCTCCCGTAGTTTGGCTAACGAGAATCGAAGGCGAAGCTTCTCGTAGTCGGTGTTGATCGGGCGAGCTGCCAGCAGGCGCTGCTCGCGCTGGGGCAGGGCGGCCTCCGTGTATTCGCGGTAGCGCTCGGTGTTTGGCTTCTCACGTTCGATGGCGGCCCGCACCAGGGTGCGAGCGTAGGCGTAGAGGTCACCCTGCAGGCCCACCGCGTACTCGATGTAGAGATGCTCGTCGTGGATGTTGCGGTAGGCGGTGATGGCATCTTCGATCAGCGTCCAGGCCTCACCGTAAGCTTCGCGCAACTTCGGATCGTCGTTCACGGCCTTGCGCAGGGCCTGCTCGGCCTCGACCTTGCGCGCCATGTTGTCACTGTCGAGGAGGGCGCGCAGGGCGTTGCGCCGCACCTTGAGGCCGTTCTCGATGCCGAGGATGCGCTGCTGTACCGTGCGCGCGGCTTCGTCGCTGGTGAGGGCCCACTCGAGCATGCGTCCGCGCAGCTCCGAGTAGCGTTCGATGAAGGCGGGGTACTCCACCTCGCGCAGCATCGCCAGCTCCGCCACCGTGAGCGAGCGCGAGGTGCTGCCGGGGTGGCCCGTGATGATCACCGGATCACCGCCTTGCGGGCCGGCGGCCCTCCAAGCGAGATGGTTAGGTGTCTTGGCTGGGTTGCCCTGCGCGTCGTAGACCCGCAGGAAGGACATGTCCAGGCACCACCGGGGAAAGTTGAAGTTGTCCGGGTCTCCGCCGAAGGCCGCGATGTCGAGCTCGGGAGCGAAGGCCAGGCGAACGTCGTCGTAGCGTTGGTAGCTGTAGATGAAGTACTGGCCGCCGTTGTAGAGGGTCACGGCCTCGCAGCGCAGGTTGCTGGCGTCGTCGCTGCATGCGCTCTCGAGTGCGGTCAGCTTCGCCTTACGCGCATCGTTGGCCTCGGCATCCGGCAGGTCGGCAGCGGCGGCGCGCACCTGCTCGGTCACGTCCTCATAGTCCACCAGCACGGACACCTGCTGACCGGGGCAGCGCAGCTCCTCGTCGCGGGTGGCGGCGAGGAAGCCCTCGTCGGAGAGGTTGCGATCGGCACTGGAGAGATTGCGCACACAGCCCCAAACGCAGTGGTTGTTGGTGAGGACCAGGCCGTCGCCGGAGGCGAAGGAGCCGGTGCAGCCGTTCTCCAGACGGGCGGTGGCAAGGCGTGCGTCGCGCAGCCAGGCGTCGTCGATCTGCACCCCGTAGCGCTCGGCCACGGCCTCGCTGGGGAAGTTATCCAAGGTCCACATGCCCTCGTCGGCGACGCTCAGGGCGGGTAACAAGAGGACCAGAAACGCAGCGCGAAACGCAGACATACGAGGCTCCAATGCGGGTGAAGACGGGCAAGGATAGTGTGTGACCGGGCGAGGTGCATCGCTCGCGCCGTTCGATG
>JBCBZW010000139.1 GCA_039815145.1 Pseudomonadota bacterium | reverse complement strand
TGCCGCGAGCAGCCCTCCGCCCAACGCTGTTTCCGAGTTTGCCGTTGCCGTTCGTCGGTCAATACGGCATCTGCTGTTCGCGCCACGCGTCGTTCGTGGGCATCAGGATAGGAGCACGCCCCTTCGCCACCCAGGGCAGCAAAGGAGTCGCAGGCCATGGCTAACGGGAGCATTCGTGTGCTGATCGTGCAGCGCAACCGCGCCTCGCGCGACGCCCTTGCGCATGCACTGGAGCAACAGGCGGACGTGGATGTCAGCGTCGAGGATGACCTGACCGACGCGAGTGCCCTGCACGCTCGGGTGTGTGCCGAGAACATCAGCATCGTCCTGCTGGACCTCGAGGGCCACGGCGCGGGGCTGGCGTCCCTGCGTGGCCTGACGGCGCTGCGACCCGCACCGCGCGTCGTGGTGTTCGGGGTGCCGGACGAGGACGACCTGGTGATCGATGCGATACAGACGGGCGCTTGCGGTGTGGTCACCTGCGGCACGCCCCTGGAGGATCTCATCGGTCAGCTGCATGCGGTCGCCAACGGCGGAGCGACGTGTTCGCCGGGCGCGACGGCCGTGCTGTTCTCGCGCGTGGCGTCCGGTGTCGTCGCAGCCGAGCGCCGCGATCGCGACGGGGAAGGGCCCGGGTCCGTGCTCACCCCCAGAGAACGAGAGGTGGCGCGGCTCATCGAGCGCGGGTTGAGCAACAAGGGCATCGCCCGCGAGTTGGGCATCGGCTTGCAGACGGTAAAGAACCACGTGCACAACATTCTGGAGAAGCTGCACGTGCAGGGGCGGGTGGAGGTCGCCCGCCTGTGGCGACATCGTCCCTCGCACCCCATCGTCCACGCGCCTGCCAGGGTGACGGCGCGAGAGTAGGGCGCTACCAATCCTTGACTGTCGGTCAGGGGTGCTATAAAAATAGCACCGTGCTAGATTTATAGCAGGTGCGAGATGGCCAGCGATCAGAAGCTCAGTCGCCGCGAGCGAGAGGTGATGGACGTGCTCTACCGGGAAGGGCGCGCCGCCGTTGCCCAGGTGCGTGAGCAGATGCCCGATCCCCCCAGCTACTCCTCCGTGCGCGCCATGCTGCGGGTGTTGGAAGAGAAGGGACACGTGCGCCACGAACAGGACGGCCCACGCTATCTCTACGTGCCCACCACCCCACTGCAGCAAGCGCGCACCTCGGCCTTGAAGCGCGTGCTCTCCACCTTCTTCGACGACTCGCCTGAACAGGTGCTGGCCGCCCTGCTGGACCTCAAGCACGACGAACTGACGGACGACCAGCTGGACGAGTTGGAAGCGAAGATCGCGAGTGCGCGGCGGGAGGACAAATGATGATGATCGAATCCCTATGGACGATGCCTCCCCTGGCCTGGCTGGCGCTCAAGAGCGTGGTGTGGCTTGCGCTTATCTGCCTGGCAGCGCGCTGCATGCGCCACGCGTCGGCCGCGACCAAGGCCGGGGTCTGGGCCGCCGGCCTTTTTGGGTTGCTACTCCTGCCGGTGCTGACGCAAGTGCTGCCCCGCTGGGAACTTGCGGCGCCGAGGGCGCCCACGCCCATGGCCGTAGAGGTGAGTCGATCGGAGCCCGCCGAGCCGGCGGCCTCCTTCTCCCAGGTGCACATCGACGCGGTGACGGTCGCGCCCCCCGCTGAGCCCGTGCCCCCGCCGGTGGCGCAGAGCGTTGTCGATCCGAGTGGCCCGTCGTTGCAGACGATGCTCTCGCTAGTGTGGGCGTTCGGTGCAGCGGGCCTGCTGGTGCGACTCCTGCGGGCCTGGCGCGCGACCACGCGCCTGGCCGCCGCGGCGACCGCCACGGCGAGCGCTGGCGTCCTCGCCGGTGTTCATCAGGTACGGAGGCGGATGGGGTTACGACGCCAGATCGCCGTACGCCTGAGCGACATGATCGCCGTGCCGGTGACCTTCGGCGTGCTACGCCCGCAGCTGCTGCTGCCGAGCGAGGCGAACGAGTGGACGGAGCAACGCTTGGCTCATGTGCTGGCCCACGAGCTGGCGCACGTGCGTCGCCACGACTGGGCGGTGCAGCTCCTCGGCACGGTGGTGCGCGCGCTCTACTGGTTCAATCCGTTGGTGTGGATCGCGTGCAGCGAATGGCACCGTCAGGCGGAGTTGGCGAGCGACGATCACGTGATCGATCACGGTGCACCGGCCACCGACTACGCCGGCGACCTGGTCGCCGTGGCGCGCGCCCTGCGCGAGCGCATGCAGCCCACCGCGGCGTGCGTGGCCATGGTGCGACGGTCGGAGCTCGCCGAACGCGTCGACGCGTTGCTCGATGACGAGCGCGAGCGTGGCGCGCCCCGTGCGCCTTGGGCGGTGGCTGCTCTGTTAGGGGGGCTCACGGTGGGGCTTCCCTTGAGTGCATTCACGATGGTCGAGGGGCAGATGGCGCAGGTCGAACCGCCCCCGGAACCGCTCATGCCGGTGCCCGCGCCGGAGCCGACGGTCACACCCTTGCCCGTGGTCGAGCCGATACCGGTCGTCGAGCCGGTGCCCGCGGTGGAGCCGCACATGCCCTCGCGTGGGCGTACGCGCATGACCTACGAAGAGGATGGCTTTCGCCTGCAGCTGCACCGGGAAGACGAGTTGCTCAAGCTCGACTGGCGCGATGACGATGAGCAGGTGGAGGTGCGCCTGGAGGGCAACCTGCAGTTGAGCGAGGACGATCGTGACGTCCTGAGCGTAAGCCCCGGCGGCTCGTTTGAGCTTAAGGATCGCGTAGGGCGTGAGCGTCGCGCGATCACCCTCACGCCGGACACCAGCGGCCGACTCGAACGGCGCTACTTGCGTAACGGCAAGGTGGCCCCTTGGGATACGCAGGCGCAGCAGTGGTTCGTGGGCAGACTGCTACAGGTCTTGCGCAACGGCGGCCTCGACGCCGAGGGCCGGGTGCAACGGCTCCTCGCCCGCGGCGGCACCGCCGCTGTGCTGGACGAAGTGCGCCAGATCACCTTCTCGCACGTGGCGTCTGAGTACCTTGCGCATCTGATCGCCTACACGGATCTCAGCGTCACCGAGGCGCAGGAGCTGCTGGCGGTGGCCGGTGAACGGGTGACCTCTGACCATTCGCTCGCCAACCTGCTGATCGCGCTGTCCGGCAAGATCGGCTTGCCCCAGCCTCTGCACCTGGCCTATCTGCAGGCGGTGATGACGATCGCCTCAGACCACGAGTCGGGCAGGGTATTGGCGCGCCTGTTGCGCGAGGAGCTCGATGAGCCCGCGCTGATGGCCGTGATGGATGCAACGGCGACGATCGCCTCGGATCACGAGGCGGCGATGGTGCTGGCCAAGGTTCCCGAGCGGTACACCTTGTCTACGCAGGTCAGGGCGGCCTATCTGCGCAACGTCAAGCAGGTGCAGAGCGATCACGAGCAGTCCATGCTCCTGCTCCACCTGCTGCGCCAACCCCTGGGCCCAGAGCAACTCACCGACGTGCTCGAAGCGGCCGAATCGCTGCAGTCCGACCATGAGCTCTCGATGGTGCTGATCGCGGCGCTGCGCAACCAGACTCTGTCGGGCGAGTCCCTACAGACCTTCGCCAACACCGCCGCGAGCCTGCAGTCCGACCACGAGATGGCTACCGTGCTGATAGCGATGCTGCGCCAGAGCCCGGTGGACGCGGCCCGTTCCGTGGTGGCTTTGGAGTTGCTGCACACGGTGGCGTCGGACAGCAGCGCGGCCGACGTGCTCAGCACTGTGCTGCGCGAACGCACCTTGGGCGATGACGAATGGCGCGCGTTCCTCCGTGTCTATCCCACGATCAACTCGAGTTCCCAGCAGGGACGCTTGCTGGACGTGCTGCTGATGGCGGGTGCGCTGGAGACGCCCAGGGTGATGGACGTGCTCCGGCTGATCGACTCGATGAGTTCGAGCTCGACCGCAGTGGAGGCGTTGCGCCGGCTGGCCCGGACGCAACGCCTGGATGATCGCTCGCGGGCGCGCTATCGCGAGGTGGCGGAGGGGCTCAGTGGCGACCGATCACGGCAGGCGGCGTTGGAGGCGTTGAACGGGGCGTCGGGGGCGTAAGCGCATAACTAGACGTGGGGTAGCGACTCGGTGTCGTGTCAGGACGGTAAATCGCGTCGTCCTGCGCAAACGCTGAGCGATGCCGGGCCCCGGTGAGTGAATAGTGCGAGCTGAGGCGGCGAGAGGCTGGTTCTGACCTCAGGGGTGGACACAGACGGCTCGTGGGCTACTCTGGCCCCCTTCGTATCGAGTGGGCCTCGCCTAGGCATAACCCGCTCCTCCCGACAAGAGAGCCCAGAGCCCTATGAAGAAATCTGTCGTTTTCATCGCCACCCTCATCCACCTGCTGCCACATCCCTTCGGCATGTCGCCCATCGGCGCTCTTGCGCTCTACAGCGGGGCACACGGGCCAAAACCCCTCGCCTGGTCGGTGCCGCTAGTCCCGCTCACGATCGCGGCTCTCATCACCGGCTTTTACGATCCGAGGGTCATGATCTGCGTGTTCGGCGGCTTTTGCCTGGCGACCTTTGCTGGACGTTGGCTCCTGCGCAAGCAGCGTTCCTTTGCGCGCTACGGTGCTGCTGTCGCCCTTGGCGCGATGGTCTTCTTCCTGCTCTCGAACTTTGGGATGTGGCTCTACGGCACTTACCCCCCCACCCTAGCGGGGCTGCTCGCCTGCTACATCGCGGGTCTGCCGTTTCTCCTGCAAGCTCTAGTGGCTGACGCAGCCTACAGTCTGGTGCTCTTCGGGCTGCACGAGGTCCTCGAACGTGGTCATGAAGACGAGGTCGTTCCGGCTTGAGGATCGTCACCCTGCTACCGAGTGCAACGGAGATCGTGTGCGCGCTCGGCCTTCGCGACCAATTGGTAGGGGTTTCTCATAGCTGCGACTTTCCCGCGGATGTGGCTGACTTGCCGGTCATGACCAGCACTCGCGTGCCGCTTCACGCCGCCAGTGATGAGATCGACAGTTTCGTACGTGATCACCTCGAGCAGGGCAACGATGCACTCTACGATCTGCATACAGACAAGCTCGCGGCGGCGGCGCCGGATGTGATCGTCTCCCAAGCCCTATGCGATGTCTGCGCCGTGTCGACGGGCGATGTGTCCAGCGCGATCGCAGCGCTGCCGTCTTCGCCGGCGCTCATCGATCTGAACCCGCAGACGCTTGACGAGGTCTTCGTCGATATCGCGCGGGTTGGCGAGGGCGTCGGGCGGTCCGCGCGGGCGACTGAGCTAGTAGCTAGCCTACGTGCGCGCCTGAAGGCTGTACTCGAGCGCACGCGGGATATCCCGCAGGCCGAGCGGCCGCGAGTCGCGTTCCTGGAGTGGCTGTTACCACCGTTCAGCGGGGGCCACTGGATGCCGGAGCTGTTGCGCGCTGCTGGGGCTGTCGATGTGCTGGGTCGTCACGGCGAGCCCTCTGCGACCCTGACCTGGGAGAACGTTGCGCACGCCCATGCGCAGGTGATCTTCATCGGGTGCTGCGGTTTTGACATCGAACGAGCCCGCGAGGATCTCGCCCGAGTGCGGGGCTTGCCCGCCTGGCGATCCCTTCCTGCGGTGGAGCAGGGGCAGGTCATTGTGGCCGACGGCGGTGCGTACTTCTCGAGTCCGGGTCCGCGACTCATCGACGGGCTGGAACTGCTAGCCCATGCCCTACACCCCACGGTGCACCCGCCCCCCTCCGACCCGAACGTGCGCTTGGCGGTACACGAGCGCTTTGCGGTCAGCTCGTTGCCGCACGTCGCCGGGTGAGTACCTCACCGCGGCCGGTATTGCTGTCGTGGAGCAGCGGTAAGGACTCCGCCTGGTGCCTGCACCATCTGCGCACGCGACACGATGTCGAGGTGGTGGGGCTGCTTACCACCATCGATCGGCCCGCCAACCGCGTCGCCATGCATGCTGTACGTCGAGAACTGCTCCAGCGCCAGGCCGAGGCGGTGGGCCTGCCATTGCTCACGGTGGATTTGCCCTGGCCGTGCCCGAACGTCGAGTACGAGCGCCTGATGGGGGAGGCCTTGGCGAAGGCGAGCACGCGTTACGAGGTCGATACGGTGGCTTTCGGCGACCTGTATCTGGAGGACATCCGCGACTACCGAGAGCAGCAGCTCAGTCGGTTGGGAGTGGCGACGCTCTTTCCCTTGTGGCGTCAGCCGACGGCGTCGCTCGCTAGGCAGATGGTCGCGGGCGGTCTGCGCGCGGTGATCACCTGCGTAGACTCAAAGCGCTGTCCGAGTGATCTGGCGGGTCGTGAGTTCGACCAGGCGCTGCTCGAAGCGCTACCGCCAGACGTCGACCCCTGCGGCGAGAACGGCGAGTTCCACACCTTCGCCTTCGATTCGCCGGAGTTTGCCAGTCCAATCGGCGTAGAGGTGGGGAACCGTACGGAACGTGATGGCTTCGTGTTTGCGGATCTCCTTCCAGCAACAGACGAACGTTAGCCTGCCCCTACGGTTTCACTACCACGGGTCGTGGTCAATCGATCAACAAGCGTCGTTCTAGCAGCGCTCTTACAGCCTGGTTAGGCGCCGACGCCAGCGCCTGCGACCGCCGCTCGACCGCTGCCTCGCGGTGGCCGCAGCGGCGGTGAAGGTCTGCCAGCCCCGCGGCCCAGAGGTACGAGCCAGCTAGCCAGGTTGGCGGCTCGAACCCTTCCAGGGAGGCTAGCCCCGCCTTCGGACCACGCGCCTCGGCAATCGCCAGCGCACGGTTCAGGCGATGGACGGGGGAGGGCGCGTGGTGCTCCAGCAGATCGTAGAGATCAACGATCCGCTCCCAGGCGGTGTCCGCGAACGTGTGCGCGCGGCAGTGTTCGGCGGCGATGCCTGCCTCCGCGTGAAAGCGGGTGAAGACATCCCCCTCGGCGGAGCGCTCGAGCCAGCGGATGCCCTCGACGATGTGGTCCTGCTCCCACAGGGATCGGTCCTGCTCATCGAGCAGCGCCAAGCCGCCGGTGGGGCCCTGACGGGCGTTCATCCTGGCGCGGTGGAAGTGCATCAGGGCGAGAAGGGCTGCGCTCTGCGGCGCGGCGCCCAGCGGGTGGCGAGCGAGCAGGGTGGTCAGGCGAATCGCCTCGTCGCACAGTTCGGTGCGCAGGGCCGTGGTCGACGAGACCGAGAGATGCCCTTCGGTGAACATCGCGTACAGCACCTGGCGCACGGTGGGGATGCGCTCTGCGGTGCCCGCCGGTGACAAGTTGGTAACGGCGCCATCCGCTCGGCGCAGCACCGCCCGCGCACGCTGCAGGCGCTTGTAGACGTTCTCCTCGCTCGTGAACAGGTGCTGCGCGATCTCGTTCACGCTGAACCCCCCGAGCACCTTCAGGGCGAAGGCGATCTGGGAGGGCGTGGGAAGGGCTGGATCGCACACCGAGAGCATCATGCGCAGGAGCTCATCGAGCACTTCGCCCGGGAAGTGAGCGGTCGGCGGCTCGTCCGATGCCTGTTCCAGATCGGCGCGATGGGCGTCCAGAAGTCGACGGTGCGCATCGCCCGAGCGCAGGGCCATGAGCACCTCGTTGCGCGCCACGCGATAGAGCCAGGCTGACGGGTTGGCGGGAGGGCCGTGGCGGGTCCATGCCTCGAGGGCCTTCATCAGGGCCGACTGCACCCCATCCTCGACGATCGCGAGGTGCTGGTAGCCGACGACGTGCGACAGGACGGCGACGAGCTCCGCGTAGTGCTCGCGAAACGACCTGTCGACATCGCCGGCAACCGAGGTCAAGTCGCGCTGATCTCGCGTATTTCCACGCTGCTGCCCGCGGGCATCACGCCGGGACTCTCCTGCGCCACCTGCGTCGCTTCCTCCAGACTTGCGGCTCGCACGATCATGAAGCCGCCGACGATCTCCTTCGATTCCACGAAGGGGCCATCGGCCACGCCGTCCTTGGATACGACGCGACCGCCCATGAGCTTGCCGCCCATGTCCACGATGTTGTCTTTGAACTTGGTGGACCAGGCGGTGAACCTGGCGTACATCTCCTCCATTTGCGCTGGGGAGGGGGGATCCTGGGGGCCGTTGTCGTCGCGCTTGGGGCTGCGTTGGATGAAGAGATAGGTCTTGCTGGTCATCTTCGTTACCTCTGAGATCTACGGGTTTGTCGTCGATCGACACCCCTAGATGATCGAGGGGGCTGGGATTGGACACTCCGCGGAAAATTCTGCTCTCGTCAATGCTACATGGTGCGGCGACACGAGCCCCCCGCCTCGCTAGACCTCGAGCACAACGGCTCGGGCTAGCGGTGTCCAACCGCTGTGAAGGTATGAACCGCTACAGAACATGGTCGTCCTACGCTCGCCAAATCGCACCGGCCAGCGCTGCGGGGCCTGAGGTCTTCTTGCCGGTTTCAATCCCGTCTCCACTCCTGTAGATTTCGCGAAATCGGTAAGCCCCTCACCACGCGTGGGGGTGAAACAAGGGAATGCGGTGAGAATCCGCAGCTGTCCTCGCAACTGTAAGCGCGGAGCGAGTTTCCAAAGAGCCACTGCGTCGAGGTGTCCCACGCCGGGATAGCCAAGACCTGGGAAGGCGGGAACGAGCGTCGAGGCGTGAGCCAGGAGACCTGCTACCGACAATCGCTACTGCGCCGTGAAGCGGGGAATCTTCGCGGGCCGGTATCCGTTGCAGTGGCGTGCTGGTAGAGCTGCGATGGAAAGCCCTCCCTGCCTGTACGCATCGATCCGTCGTTCATCCCGTGCTAAGCGCGCGTGGGTGGCGTCGACGATCCTGGCAGCGACGTGACCTTTCGGCAGCTCTGGACTCATCTGCCAAGGAAAGTACGTTGCAACCTTCAAGGATTTCTCAGGGGCTCACGTCCCTAACCCTCGCATTGGGCCTGCTTGCCCAACCCCTCTCCTCTATTGCCCAGGATGCGTCGATCGAGGAGATCGACGAAGAGCTGATCGTGATCGGTTCCCGCCTTCCCACGCAGCAGTACAAGCTTGGCAACGTGGTCACGACCCTCGACAGTGCTGCCATCGACAGCGTTGGGGTGCAGTACGGGGCGGACCTGTTCCGCTTCGTGCCTGGTGTCGCTGTCAGTCGAAGCGGCGGCTTTGGTGGCATGTCGCAGCTGCGCTTACGGGGCGCGGAAGCCAATCACGTGCTGGTGCTGGTCGACGGGATCGATGTGTCGGCGGCCGGCAGCGGTGAGTTCGATTTCTCCTCGCTGCTGGTGGGCGATCTGCAGCGCATCCAGGTGCTGCGAGGGCCCCAATCGGGACTCTACGGGTCTAACTCCCTAGCCGGCGTGATCAGTATCGAAACGCTGGATCCGGACGACGGCCTGACGGTCAACGCCAACGTCGAGGGCGGATCCAACGATGTGCGCCAGAGCATGCTCTCGCTGAGCGGTGGGCTCGGGCCATTCAGTGGACGCCTGTCGTTGCTCCATCGTCAGTCGTCTTTCGACCTCTCGCAGGACGACACGCTCGGCGCCGAGGACGACGATGACGAAAACACCACGCTCAGTGGCAAGTTCTCCTTCGTGCCCAGCGATCAGTTTCGCCTGGATGTGATCGGTCGCTTCAATACGCGAGACACGGACATCGATGGCTTCGACTTCAGCGGCGGGCCGCTGCAGGGCTTGTCGGTGGATGACCCCGACGCGTTCACAGACATGGAAACGCTCACTCTCGGCGTTCGGGCGACCCTGCGTACCTTCGATGACCGCGTGACCACGTTGCTATCGGTCGAGCGGACCGACTCCAACACCGATGGTGGGACCTTCGGATCGGAGGCCGACCGCACGCGTGTCGCCTTGTCCAACGGCGTGGAGTGGGTTGATCTCGGCGTTGTCGCCCAGCGAAGCACGCTATTCGCCGAGTTCGAAGAAGAGTCTTTTCGCAACACGGTGCCCTTCGATCCCTCTCAGGAGCCGACTCAGGACCGAACCCTCTTCGGCGTAGGTCTGGAGCATCGCCTCGACGTAGCCGATCGCCTGTTCTTGTCGGGCACTGTGCGTCATGATGCCAACGATGAGTTCCAGGACCAAACGACCTGGTCGGCGGCTGCCTCGTATCGCGTCCTAGAATCGGGTACGCGCCTGCACGCCAGCTATGGCGTGGGCGTGACGAATCCCACGTTCTTTGAGCAATTCGGCTTTACGCCGGGGACTTTCCTCGGCAACCCTGATCTCAATGCAGAGAAGTCCAGGGGTTTCGACGTGGGCATCGAGCAGACGCTACTGGACGGGGCGTTCGTTGCCGACATCACCTACTTCGACGCGGAACTCGAAGACGAGATCCAGAGCGTATTCCTCTTCGATCAGGGCCTCTCCTCCGTCGACAACGACGAGGGTATGAGCGATCGCCAGGGTGTCGAGGTGAGCGTAGCCTACCAGTCGCAGACCGGGACCCTCGTCCGCGCCGCCTACACCTACACCGACGCGACCGATGCCGCAGGTCGCGAGGTGCGCCGACCCGAGCACATCGCCAGTCTGATCGTCGATCAGCGCTTGCTGAATGATCGCTTGAGCGTCGGCGCCAGCATGGTCCACAACGGCGAACAGCTGGACAACGACTTCCGCAACTTCTTCGAGACCTTCACCGCGGAGCTGACCCCGGTGGACGACTACACGCTGTTCAACCTCAACGTGCGCTACCAGGTAATCGACGGCCTTCAGCTCTACGCCCGGGTCGAAAACCTCTTCGATGAGGACTACCAGGAGAGCATCAGCTTCGCCACGCCAGGTCGAGCGGCCTACGCTGGCTTCCGCTACCGCTTCGCTGATCGCTAGCGGGTGGTCTGCGCAGTTCGCCGACCAGGGGCGGGCGCAGCGCCTGGCCGCGCTTGCTCGTCGTCGGTGCTGGTAGGCCGGTGAACGGGATCAGAGACCACTGAACAATCGGTCCAGGTGTGGGTCCAAATGACCGGACCCACACCCCCCGAGCGCTATGGCCCGCCCCTCGCCAGCGGATGATTGCGCGGCCCACGCGCCCCCCGAACGCACGCTCTACCGCAGCGCGTTGCTCTCCATCGGCAAGTTCCGCTGTCCCATCGGCCACCCCGCGTTCCATGCCGGCGCGGTGAACAACGGCAATCTGGTGGTGTTCCCGCGCACGAGCGTCATCATCGAGCAGGCGGGAGCCAAGCCCGTGGTGGCCGATCCGAACACGGCGGTGCTGTACAACGATCACCAGCCCTATCGCCGCACGGCCAACCACGCCCTCGGCGATCGCTGTGAGTGGTTCGCCTACGGGGCGGCCACCGTGGTTCAGGCGATAGCGGGCGCGGACCCGAGCGTGCATGACCGCGAAGACCGCCCCTTCCACACCAACCATGCCTTCCCCGATCGCATGACCTACCTCCACCAGCGCGAGTTGGTGCACTACCTGGAGCGCACGGCGCGGCCCGATCCGCTGTTCGTGGACGAGGTGGCCCTGTCCCTGCTTCAGCGGGTGGTGGGTGGATCGCCGGGGAGGGGAAAGCGACCTGGCAGTCGAGCAAAGGCGCGCAAGGAGGAGCTAGCCGATGCGGCGCGCCAACTGTTGGCGCGCGAGGTGGGTGGTGCCCTAAGCCTTAGCGAACTAGCGCAGCGGGTGGGTTGCTCCGAGTTCCACCTATGCCGTGCGTTCAGTGCCAGTGTCGGCACGACGCTGCACCGCTATCGCGATCAGCTGCGTCTGCGCAGTGCCCTACAGCGCTTGAGCGAAGCGGGAGAGTCACTGACCGCCATCGCCCTCGACCTGGGGTACTCGAGCCACAGCCACTTCACCAGTCGCTTCCACCGGGCCTTCGGCTTGACGCCGTCGCGCTATCGCGCCAACGCCAGCGTGAGCTTGGCGCGCAAACTGAGCAAGAATCTGATAGCTGATCGGCTCAGCCCCCTCGAATAATCGCCTGGCGCGGCTCGCGTATCGCCGATGGATTGGCCCGCGGAGCGTGAAGCCGCGGCTGAGCCATCATTCGAGGAGATCGCCATGCCGTCTGCCCCCGTGCGCAGCGCCCAAGTCTGTTCCCTGACTGCCGCCTGCCTTTGCACCCTTCCTGCCCATGCCCAGTTGTTCGTGGAACCGGGTATCGAGGTGCTCACCACCCTGGTCGAAGAAAACCCGGGCGACAGCTTCGGCTTCGTCGCCGAGTCGCTCGGCGACCTCGATGGTGACAGCACGCCGGACTACATCGTGGGTGCACCAGGCTTCCCGGCCGGTGCCTCCAGCGGCAAGGTCTACGTCTACTCCGGCGCCACCGGCGCGCTCTTGAACGCGATCGAGGGCAGTCCCGGCGATGCGCTCGGCTTCTCCGTGGTCGGCCTCGGCGATGTCGACGGCGATCAGGTGCCGGATTACGCCACGGGCGGCCCCTTCGCCGATGGCGTCCAGGCTTTCGGTCGCCTAATCGT
>JBCBZW010000138.1 GCA_039815145.1 Pseudomonadota bacterium | reverse complement strand
TCCTCATCGCCGCTGCCGTTGAGCACGAGCTCGCGATGGCGTTCGTCGAGGGAGGAGAATGGCGCCTCCAGGTCGAAGCCGTAGTGCAGGCCTAAGGACTGCATCAGCATGAAGTAGTAGGCGTTGCGACGGTCCCATCCGCGAATAGCACCGCCCGCGATGGAGAGCTCCGGGTGGGTGACGATGCGGTTGGCGTCGAAGTAGCGGGTAACGCCCAGTCCGTCGCAGGTCCCGCAGGCGCCGGCGGGGTTGTTGAAGGAGAACAGCCGTGGCTCGAGCTCCGGAATGCTGAAACCGCAGAAGCGACAGGCGAAGCGGTCGGAGAATACGATCGGGGCGTCGTCCGGGCTCTCGAGGCTGATCACGCTCGCCACGCCGTTGCCGAGGGCGAGGGCCGTCTCGAAAGACTCGGCGAGGCGAAGCTTCAGGTCGTCCCGTACCCGGAAGCGATCGACCACAACATCGATGTCGTGACGCTTGCGCGCGTCCAGGGGTGGCGCTTCGTCGAGTTCCACCAGCTCACCGTCGACGCGGGCGCGGACGAAGCCACGGGCGCGCAAGTCATCGAACAGGGCGGCGTGCTCGCCCTTACGGCCGCGAATCATCGGAGCGAGCATCATCATGCGCTGCCCGTCGGGCAGGGCCAGCACGTGATCCACCATCTGACTCACCGTTTGCGCCACGAGATCGACCTCGTGATCCGGGCAGCGGGGGATGCCGGCGCGAGCGAACAGAAGCCTAAGGTAGTCGTAGATCTCCGTGACCGTGCCCACGGTGGAGCGCGGGTTGTGCGACGTGGATTTCTGTTCGATGGAGATCGCCGGCGATAGGCCGTCGATATGGTCGACGTCGGGCTTCTCCATCAGGGACAGGAACTGGCGCGCGTAGGCGGACAGCGATTCCACGTAGCGTCGCTGGCCTTCGGCGTAGATGGTGTCGAACGCGAGCGAGGACTTCCCCGAGCCGGAGAGGCCCGTGATGACGATCAGCCGATCGCGGGGCAACGTCACGTCGACGTCGCGCAGATTGTGGGTGCGGGCACCCCGGACGTTGATGACGGACATGCGGTTTAGTGAGCTGGAGCCGACAGCGGAACAACCCACGACTATACGACCGCGAGCTGCTCGCTGCCAAAGGAAGAGACGATTGATTTGGGTGTCGTCCTTCCTGGGGCGGGCGTGCGTGTCTCGCGCTCGGACTGAGATCCGCAGGGCAGCCACCCCGATGGCACTGCTACCATACGCGCCCGGCTAAGTGACGACACGGACAGCCCCTCTTGGCCACCTCGCCAGACACCAATCCGGTCAAATTGCTCCCCGAGGAAGGACGCGCCATAGGCGTGCTGTCCCTCGTGGTGGTGTGCCGAATGCTCGGCCTCTTCATGATCCTGCCGGTGCTGGCCGTGCACACGACTGATTACCCCGGCGCGACGCCGGCGTTGATCGGCCTCGTCATCGGCGCCTACGGCATCACCCAGGCCGCCCTGCAGATCCCCTTCGGCCTGCTGTCCGATCGCATCGGTCGTCGCCCGGTGATCGTGGGCGGCTTATGCCTGTTGGCAGCGGGATCGGTGCTCGCGGCCACGGCCCAGACGCTACCGATCTTGATCGCAGCGCGCGTGTTGCAGGGAGCCGGGGCCATCTCCGCCGCGGCCACCGCCTTGCTGGCCGACCTCACGCGCTTCGAGGTGCGCACCCGGGCCATGGCCCTATTGGGCGCGAGCATCGGTGCTTCGTTCATGCTGTCGCTTATCCTGGGTCCGTTGCTCGCCGCCTGGCTGGGCGCGCGCTCGATCTTCTGGCTCACCGGTGCGCTCGCCGTGGGCGGTGCCGTCCTGGTGCTCACCACCGTGCCGAGCCCTCCGTCGGTCCGCGCTGAGCGCTCGGCCTTTCTCGACCGCGCGCGCCTGGCGGAGGTCTTTGCGTCGCCCGCGCTCTTACGCCTCGATGCGGGCGTGTTCCTGGTCCACTTGCAGTTGACCGCCCTGTTCGTGGCGGTACCGCTCGTCCTGCGCGACGAACTCAACCTGGCCGCAGGGCGCCACTGGCAGGTCTACGTGCTCGCCATCGTCACGTCCCTGCTTGCGACTATCCCCATGATTCGCGCTCTCGAGCGCGGGGTTGGCGCTCGACGGCTCTGGGTCATGGCCTTGATCGCTCTGGTGGTCTCGCAGGCGGTTCTCGCCGTCGGCTTCAGCAGTCTGCCGGTCCTGGTGGGCGCGCTGGTCTTCTTTTTCGTGGGGTTCAACTTCATCGAAGCGCGCTTGCCCGCGGAGGTCACGCGGGAGGCCCCCGGGGACCTGCGGGGGGCGGCCACCGGCGTCTACGCCAGCAGCCAGTTCTTCGGTGCCTTCGTCGGGGGCAGTGTGGGCGGCGTCCTGTACGGGGTCGGTGGCGCCGGCGCCGTCTTCGCCTTCGGCGCCGTGGCCGCCGCCCTATGGTTGATGTTGCTGGGCGAGGAGAGAGCGTCGGCGTCCGTCGATGTGTCGAGCTAGTGTCCTGTCCCGCGAATTCCTCAACGAGCTTGCGGGACAGGACACTAAGTCGGTAAACGCGACGCGATCCTCTACGTTGTGTCAAGCGGGCCGTGAGTTTTGCACTGCATCGGAATATAATCGCCGTCCTCGACCACCCGGCCGGCAAATGAGCTGCCACCCAAGCGCGCTATCGCGCGGCGGCACCAAAAAACGCTGAGCACCGTGGCTGCGGTGCCGGGGCTATTATGCGAAGGGCAAGGGAATGCCGCGTCACCAGCTGGCGATGGCGGCATTGCCGACGCTGTTTCGCGGGAGCCCCAGCAGCTTGTGGAGCGGGTTGCCGTCGTTATTGCGCGACGCATGAAGTGTGCAGCGCTCAAGGAGGAAGGTCGATATGGCAAGAGGAATCAACAAGGTCATCCTGGTGGGCAACCTCGGGGCGGACCCGGAGACGCGCTACGCACCGAGCGGCAGCGCCGTGACCAAGTTCCGCATCGCCACCAGCGAGAGCTGGCGCGATAAGCAGAGCGGCGAGCGCCAGGAGCGCACGGAATGGCACCGCGTGGTCATGTTCGGGCGCCTCGCAGAGATCAGCCAGGAATACCTGCGCAAGGGCTCTCAGGTCTATATCGAGGGCAGCTTGCGCACTGATAAGTGGCAGGACAACAACGGCAACGATCGCTACACCACGGAGGTCGTTGCCAATGAGATGCAGATGCTGGGTGGACGCGGCGGCGGCATGGGTGGCGGTGAGCCGTCCTACGACGACGCGCCGCGACGCCAAGCACCGGCACACGGCAGCAGTAATCCCGGCGCCGCCCCGGCAGGCGCGGCAGCTCCCGCCGCGGGTGGCGAGGGCTTCGACGACGATATTCCGTTCTAGAGACACCGGGCCGGGCCTGGTGTCGCAGTGATCGCCCGCGTAAATCAATCAAAATAAGGAGTCCGCGCACATGCCCGACCTGATCAAGCCACACGGTGGCGAGCTCAAGGATCTCTACCTCCCGGAGGATCAACTCGAGGAGTACAAGAAGGCCGCGCTCGACTATCCCTCCTGGGATCTCACGCAGCGCCAGCTGTGCGACATCGAGCTGCTGCTGAACGGCGCGTTCTCGCCGCTGGAAGGTTTCCTGGGCCAGGCCGACTACGATCGCGTGGTCGAGGAAATGCGCCTCGTCGATGGCACCCTGTGGCCCATGCCGATCAACCTGGATGTCACCGAGGCATTTGCGGAGCAGCTCAAGCCCGGCGGCCACGTCGCCCTGCGCGACCAGGAAGGCGTGATGATCGCCGTCCTCGAGGTGTCCGACGTCTGGACGCCGAACAAGCACCTCGAGGCTGAGAAGGTCTTCGGTGCGGATGATCCGGCGCACCCGGCGGTCAACTTCCTGCACAACCATGCCAACCCCGTGTACGTCGGCGGCCGCCTGATCGGCATCCAGCAGCCCGTGCACTACGACTTCAAGCACCTGCGCGACTCGCCGAAGGAGCTGCGTGCCCGCTTCGAGAAGCTCGGGTGGCGAAAGATCGTGGCTTTCCAGACCCGCAACCCCATGCACCGCGCGCACCAGGAACTCACTTTCCGCGCCGCCAAGCAGGTGGAAGCCAACCTCCTGATCCAGCCCGTGGTCGGCATGACCAAGCCGGGCGACATCGATCACTTCACCCGCGTGCGCTGCTACGAGCACCTGCTCGACGAGTACCCGGAGCAGACCACGGCCCTGTCCCTGCTGCCGCTGGCCATGCGTATGGGCGGTCCCCGCGAGGCGGTCTGGCACGCCCTGATCCGCAAGAACTACGGCTGCACGCACTTCATCGTCGGCCGCGACCATGCAGGCCCTGGCAAGAACAGCAAGGGTGAGGACTTCTACGGCGCCTACGACGCCCAGGAGATGGTGGTCGAGTACCAGAACGAGCTCGAGATCGAGATGGTGCCCTTCCGTCAGGTGGTCTACGTCTCGAACAAGGCTCAGTACGTGCCCCGCGATGAGTGCGAAGAGGGTGATGACATCCTCAGCATCTCCGGCACGGAGTTCCGCCGTCGCCTGCAGGAAGGCCTGGAGATCCCCGATTGGTTCTCCTACCCGAAGGTAGTCGCCGAGCTGCGCAAGACCCACCCCCCGCGCCACCAGCAGGGCTTCACGGTGTTCCTGACCGGCCTGTCCGGCTCGGGCAAGAGCACTATCGCCAACGCCCTGATGGTGAAGCTGATGGAGATGGGCGGCCGCAAGGTCACGCTGCTCGACGGCGACGTCGTGCGCAAGCACCTCTCCAGTGAGCTGGGCTTCTCTCGCGAGCACCGCGACCTGAACATCATGCGCATCGGCTTCGTGGCCAGTGAGATCACCAAGAACGGTGGTATCGCCATCTGCGCGCCGATCGCCCCCTACACGGCCACCCGTCGCGCCGTGAAGGAGATGATCGCGTCCGGTGGTGGCTACGTCGAAGTGCACGTGGCGACGCCGCTCGAGGTGTGCGAGGCGCGCGACCGTAAGGGCCTGTACGCCAAGGCGCGTGCCGGCGTGATCAAGGAGTTCACCGGCATCAGCGATCCCTACGAGGCGCCGGAGAACCCCGAGCTTGCGATCGATACGCAGGACATCACCCCGGACCACGCCGCCCACCTGATCCTGGTGAAGCTCGAGAGCCTCGGCTTCATCAAGTAAGGACGGCGTCCGTGCTGGCCCCCGCCTGATGGGCTGCGGGAGCGATTACGGGTAAACTTGCGTGTCCCATCGAGCGACCCGGGCGTCCGCGCCCGGGTCGTCTTCGTTTTCAGCGCTGGCGTCGACGCCGCCGTCACCGGACATCCGGAACGCCTTCGCTCAAAGATTCGCCGCGTTAGCGGCTTTGAACGTCCGAACACCCCATGAAGCTGTACATCAAGACCTACGGCTGCCAGATGAACGAGTACGACTCCGCCCGCATGGTGGACGTGCTGCGCGAGTCCCATGGCTGCGAGGTCACCTCCGAACCCTCGGAGGCGGACATCGTCCTGTTCAACACCTGCTCGATCCGAGAGAAGGCTCAGGAGAAGGTGTTCTCCGAGCTCGGCCGCTGGAAGCCACTCAAAGTGGCCAAGCCAGACATGATCCTCGGCGTCGGCGGCTGCGTCGCGAGTCAGGAGGGTGACGCTATCCTGCGTCGCGCGCCCTACGTGGATCTGGTCTTCGGCCCTCAGACCGTTCATCGCCTGCCCGATCTGATCGCCGAGCGCCGGCGCCAGGCGCGCCCGCAGGTGGACATCTCCTTCCCGGAGATCGAGAAGTTCGATCGCTTGCCTGAACCGCGCGCCGATGGTCCTACCGCGTTTGTCTCCATCATGGAAGGCTGCAGCAAGTACTGCAGCTTCTGCGTCGTGCCCTACACGCGCGGCGAGGAGATCTCCCGCCCCTTCGATGAGGTACTGGCGGAGGTCGCGGCGCTTGCGGATCAAGGCGTGCGTGAGGTGACCCTGCTCGGGCAGAACGTCAATGCCTACCGCGGCCCCGCCGATGGCCGCGTCGTCGACCTCGGCGAGCTGATCTACTACGTGGCGGGTATCGATGGCATCGGCCGGGTGCGCTTCACCACTTCCCATCCGGTGGAGTTCTCCAACAGCCTCATCGAGGCCTACGCGGCTGTTCGCGAGTTGCCCGATTACCTGCACCTGCCCGTTCAGAGTGGCTCCGATCGCATCCTTTCGGCGATGAAGCGCGGCTACACGGCCCTCGAGTTCAAGCACAAGGTGGCGCGCCTTCGTGAGGTGCGTCCGAACATCAGCCTGTCCTCGGACTTCATCGTCGGCTTCCCCGGCGAGACGGACCGTGACTTCCAGGCGACCATGGATCTGGTGGCGAACGTCGGCTTCGATCAGTCCTTCAGCTTCGTGTACAGCGCGCGACCCGGCACGCCGGCATCCGGCTTGCCCGACGACACGCCGCAGGCGGTGAAGAAGGAGCGCCTGGCCCTGCTGCAGGCCCGCCTGAATCAGCAGGCCATGGCCATCAGCGAGGCGATGGTGGGCACCCGCCAGCGCGTGCTGGTCGAGCGTCAGTCACGCAAGAGCGAGCAGCAGCTCACCGGGCGTACCGAAAATATGCGTTGGGTGAATTTCGATGCGCCGTCGAATCTCATCGGTGAATTCGTCGACGTGGTGATCACCGAGGCCTTGCCCAACTCCTTGCGCGGGCGCCTGGTCGAGGCGCAGGCGCCGGTGGCTGCCGTCGCGGCCTCCGCTCAACGCTCTTGAGCGCTACCCGCACATCGCGAGACCTGACCCTCGAGCCGGCGGACAACGCCCGGCTCGCGAACCTGTGTGGTCAGCTCGACGAACACCTGCGCCACATCGAGCAGCGCCTAGGGGTGGAGATCGCCTATCGGGGCGCGCAGTTTCGCGTGGATGGCGATGAGGAGGGCACTTCCCTCGCCATCAAGGTGATCGAGCGCCTCTTCGCCCAGGCCGGTCGCGAAGACCTCGCACCGCAGCACGTGCACTTCGCGCTGCAGGAGACCGGTGCGCGCGAAGCCACCACGGGCCTCGCCGGCGCCGCGAACCCCGGTCCCGACGACGACGTGGTGGTACGCGCACGGCGCTTGCAGATACGCGGTCGCGGCGACAACCAGCGCCGCTACCTGTGCAACATCCGTGACGCCGACCTGAACTTCGGCGTGGGTCCTGCGGGCACCGGCAAGACGTACCTCGCCGTAGCGGCTGCCGTCGAGGCGCTCGAGACCGAGACGGTGCGCCGGCTGGTGCTGGTCCGCCCGGCGGTGGAGGCCGGTGAGCGTCTGGGCTTTCTGCCCGGGGACATGTCGCAGAAGGTCGATCCCTACCTGCGGCCTATCTACGACGCGCTCTACGAGATGCTCGGCTTCGATCGCGTCGCCAAGCTGATCGACCGTCACGTGATCGAGATCGCACCGCTCGCCTTCATGCGCGGGCGTAGCTTGAACGAGGCCTTCGTCATCCTGGATGAGGCGCAGAACACCAGCGTCTCGCAGATGAAGATGTTCCTCACGCGGATCGGGTTCGGCACTCGCGCCGTGGTGACCGGCGATGTCACCCAAACGGATCTACCCCGCCAACAGCTTTCGGGCCTGCGCCACGCGCTGGAAGTGCTGCGCGATGTGGACGGCGTGCGCGTCACACGCTTCACCGTGGCGGACGTGGTACGCCATCCCCTCGTGCAGCGAATCGTGGAAGCTTACGAACGCGCACCGAAGGTGAACAGTGCCGACCGTGAGGGAGGCGAAAGGTCGTCTTCTGGGCCGTCTCAGAGCGAGTCGTCCCAGTGAGTCAGGAGGCGACCTCAACGCTGGAAGCTGAGCACGAGGTCGACGTCGCCGGGCATCTCGACGGCGTGCCCGTGTCGCCCGCGCAACTCGCCTCATGGGTGCGTCTGGCCCTGACCGCGGCGCCCGGCGCGAGCTCCGTGGGTGTGCAGGTGGTGGATGCGCAGACGATTCAGGCCTTGAACGCGCAATATCGCGATCGCGACAAGCCCACCAACGTGCTCTCCTTCCCGGCGGAGGTGCCAGCGCCGTTACCCGTGCGTCCCCTGGGGGATGTGCTCGTCTGTGCCGAGGTGGTCGCCGAGGAAGCGCGCGCCGGCGCGATCGAACCGGCTGCCCACTGGGCCCACATGGTCATTCACGGCACCCTGCATTTGCTCGGCTACGACCACGAGAGCGACGAGGAAGCCACTGTCATGGAAGCGCGCGAGACGCTGCTGCTGGCGAGCGCGGGCTTCGAAGACCCTTACCGAACGAGACACGAGGATCCCTGAGCGAAGATGAGCGACGACCAACCTCCTAGTAGCAACGGTTCCGGACGCCGTAGCTGGCTCAAGCGCCTGACTCAGGCCTTGGGCAGTGAACCCCGGGACCGAGAAACACTGGTCGAAATCCTCGAGGACGCGCAGCAGCGTGGCCTGTACGACGCGGATGCCTTCGGCATGATCCAGGGCGTGCTCGAGGTCTCCGAGATGCAGGTGCGGGACATCATGATCCCTCGCCCGCACATGGTGGTCGCCGAGCGCGACGCCAAGCCTCAGGAGCTGTTGCCGATCATCATCGAGTCCGGGCACTCGCGCTTTCCGGTCATCGGCGAACACCGCGACGAGGTGGTGGGCATTCTCCTCGCCAAAGATCTTCTGCGTTACTTCGCTGAAGGCAGCGACACCGCCTTCAATATCCGCGAGTACCTGCGCAAGGCCGTGTTCATCCCGGAGAGCAAGCGCCTGAACGTCCTGCTCAAGGAGTTTCGCGACAGTCAGAATCATATGGCGATCGTGGTCGACGAGTACGGCGGCGTGTCCGGTCTGGTCACCATCGAAGATGTCATCGAGCAGATCGTCGGCGATATCGACGACGAGCACGACGTGGAGGACGAGGACATCTCCCCTGACGGGGACGATCGCTTCGCCGTGCGCGCCGTGACCCGCATCGACGACTTCAACGAGTACTTCCGCACGGACTTCGAGGACGAGGACTACGACACGATCGGCGGCATGGTCATCCATCGCTTCGGTCGCCTGCCGCGGCGCGGGGAAAGCGTGATCGTCGGGGGCTTCAGTTTCCGGGTGATGCGGGCGACCCGGCGCCGCATCGATCTGCTGCAGGTGACCCGCTCGGCAGCCCCGTCCAGCCAAGAGGACGATTGACCACCCCGATGGACGCGGAACTGCCCGACTGGTTGTCGCGCGCCATGGAGGGGAGGCGCGGCGATCTCCTCGCCCTGCTGGCGGGGGCGCCCCTCACTTTCGCCTTTGCGCCCTTCGGCTGGTTCGTGGTCGCCATCGCGACCCTGGTCGTGCTCTACGCGAGTTGGTTGGCGCAGACGCCGCGGCGCGCCGCCTGGCGAGGGTTTCTGTTCGGGGCCGCGGGATTCCTCGGCGGCACCTACTGGCTCTACATCAGCCTGCACGAATTCGGCGAGGCGCCGCTGTTCATCGCCATCCCCATGATGCTGGGCTTGGTCGCGGTGATGGCGAGCTACTTCGCCCTCGCGGGGTGGCTCGCGCGTCGCCTGCACCGCTTGGCCGGCGATAGCCCGGCCCTCGGCTTGCTTGCGCTCATGCCCGGGGCCCTGGTGCTCACCGAATGGCTGCGGGGGTGGGTCGCCACGGGCTTCCCCTGGTTCGCGTGGGGGTACACGCAGACCGATGCGCCCCTGATCGGTTGGGGGCCCGTAGTCGGGGTGCTGGGGGTGAGCCTCGCCGTCACCTTGAGCGCCGGTGCCGCCCTGCTGGTGCTGGTGGGCACGGGCTGGTGGCGCCGGGGCTTGGCGCTCGCCGTGCTGCTCGGCCTTTGGCTCGGCGGCGCGGGGCTGCAAGGCATCGAGTGGTCTCAGCCGCGCGGTGCGCCCCTCGATGTCGGCGTCGTCCAGGGTGGCATTTCGCAAGACCTCAAGTGGCAGGCGGATCAGTTGCCGAAGACCAAGGCCCTGTACCGCGGCCTGACCGACGAGCATTGGGATGCCGACCTGCTGGTCTGGCCGGAAGCGGCGATCCCCGCGCTCGCCAATCGCGAGCGGGATTACTTTGCGGGTCTCTTCAAAGCCGCACGCGACAGGAACACCGGACTGCTGATCGGTGCCATCCAAGCCAAGGGGCCGCGGGATGACCGGCGCTACTACAACAGCGTGTTCGGGGTGAATCGCTTGGGGGTCACGGAGTACCACAAGCGTCACTTGGTGCCGTTCGGCGAGTACTTCCCCGTGCCGAGCTTTGTGCGGCGCTGGATGAAGAGCCTCAACCTGCCTTACTCGGACTTCGAATCGGGGCCGGCGGGGCAGGCGCCCTTGCAGGTGGCCGGGCAGCGCGTAGGTGTGTCGATCTGCTACGAGGACGTCTTCGGCAGTGAGCTTCGCGCCATGTTGCCCGCGGCCAGCTTCCTCGTGAACGTGAGTAACGATGCCTGGTTTGGGGGTTCCGTCGCGCCCCATCAGCACTTGCAGATCGCGCGCATGCGCGCCATCGAGGTGGCGCGGCCGATGGTGCGCTCGACCAACAGCGGAATATCCGCCTACATCCAGCATGACGGTGCCCTGGGCAGCGTCACGGGGCTGTTCGACGCGGTGGTTCTGCGCGGGCAGGTGCAGCCTCGCGAAGGCACCACGCCTTATGTGCGATGGGGCGACTGGCCGACGCTCGGGCTCTCCCTCGCCATGCTGTTGGCCGCACCGCTGATGGGCTGGCGCCTTCGTCGGGCGTAAGGTCAAACCCCTAGCCTAGCCGTTCGATTTACCCATCGCTTATGCGACGGGCTTCTCATTTTGTGCGCGTTGCCGTCGTCGACCGACAACGTCGCCGTGCTTGCGTTTGCGCAAACTTCCGTCATCGCCCCAGTAGGGGTTTGGATTTCCTCGCGGAGGAGCGGAGTCATGAAGCGCGTAGTAAGTTTGTTCGGCGCAACCGCCATCGCCATCGCGGCGGTGGTAGGTCTTCGGTCGCCGACCGGGCCCCAAGAGTTGGCCGTCGGGGTGGTGCCTGCCCTGCCGGCGGCGACTCAGGCGGGATCGGTGGCGGCGAGGGTCGCCGCCGCCGAGTTTGGGCAGCAAGCGCTGTCGGCGGTCTCCCGCGCGGCGACGGCGGGCGATCAGCTCGCGTCCGTGTCGGCGATCTCCCCGATGCTCGCGACATCGATCGCTCAGGCGGAGCAAGCACGTGAGGCGGACCGCCTGCGTCGCGCTGCTGAAGACGCTCCCGGGATCGACGCCATCGATCGCGGTGATGCGCACCTCCCCGTGCGCTCGGGCGCCTTCATGCCGCCCGCGGCCGGTCAGGTCGATCAGGTGGTTTCGCTCCCCGCCGGCATGACCGTCGCGCAGCTCGAGCAGAAGCTCAACGCCGTCGGTGGTGAAGTGCTTCGCGAGTACGCCACCTTCGCCATGGTGGCAGTTCGCCTGCCTGGCGAGGCAGCCGCAGACTTCCTCACGGACAATGGCATCGAGCGCGCGGTCGAGGACGACCTGGTCGAAATGGCCTGGAGCGGTGGGCAGGCCGGCGGCGGCAGCGCCACGCTGGCCGCTGCCAACGTGCCGAGTGGAGCCAACGCTTCATCGCAGATCGGCATCGCCGTGATCGACGGCGGCGTCTTCGAGCACCGCGACGTCAACGTCGAGCGTCACGCCAACTTCATTCAGCCCTCGACGCGCAAGCAGGGCTCGCGCAGCGAGTCTGGCCTGCAGGCCCTATATATCTTCGACGAGGGGCAGGGCGCTCGCGTGTTCGATCGTGCTGACCACGGCGGGCAACCGGCCCACCTGGAGTACGTGTCGCTGCTGAATGATGCGGAGTACAACAATCTCGTCTCCCACTACTATCCGGGTGGCGTGCACCCCGATCAGGTAGCGCTGAAGTCTCTGCACTCCGTCGGTGGCGGCTCCGCGCGCTACATGGACCTGCTCAACTACAGCAACAAGGCGCTGAAGGTGCTGTGGGTGAACTTCGAGGGTGAGCCTGAGGAGCGCATGACGGTGGCCCCCTACGGCTACCGCGATTGGCAGACCTTCGATGGCCACCCCTGGATCATCGCCGACGCGCTCACCGGAGAATACCTGAGCGTCATCGAGTCGCCCGCGGCCTCGCCCTACAACGATTTCCACGGCAAACCGATCACCTGGCACGGTGAGGGCGCGAGCGTCGCCAACGGTTCACTGCGCGCGCAGTTCACCGGTACCAGCCGCATCACCGCCGAGTGCCGCAAGAAGGACTTCATGGCGCTGGAGGCGTGGCTTACGCTGCCGCCCGCCAGCACCGTGCACGGCGCGGTCACCGTGCTGCGCCATGGCGTGGGTTCGAACAACTCCTTCGAGCTCGAAGATCTTGGTCACAGTGGAATGCGATTCCGCATCAAGACGACGAAGGGCGATTTGGTGGCGAACTGGATGCCGCCGCACCGCAACGGCGTTCCCCAACACATCGTGGCC
>JBCBZW010000137.1 GCA_039815145.1 Pseudomonadota bacterium | reverse complement strand
CCAGCCAACCGAGCGTGATCGCGGCCAGGCCGTCGCCCATGGACAGGCCGAAGAGCACCTCGGGCGTCTCCCCACACGTGGCTTGCACGCGGAACAGCATCGGCAGCCACTCATCCAGGGGCGCCCACTGCGGGAACTGGGCGTAGAGGTTGCAGGCGCCCGCATCGGCGAAGCCGTAGTCGAGCGCCAGCAGCTTCCACACCACCCCGGCGAGGCCCAGGCTGAGGGCGATCTCACCCACCAGCACGGCGCGCACGGGCCAGCGCAGTGAGCGCACGAAAAGGCCAACCACCGCGAGCAAGCCGATGGCGGCGATCCACACCCGCGTGTACACGCACAGCTCACACGGGAAGTACATCAACGCTTCCTGGTAGTAGACCGCACCCGCCTCCAGCGCCACGCAGATCGCGATCACGGCTGCCCAGCTCTGCCAACGCTGCGCCAGGTGCCCGACGGCGTTCATCCACCCTGCCATCTGTCTTATGCCTCGATGAGAACCGCAGGCACTGTACTCAAGGCGGTGCGATGGAGGAAAGGGCTGTTGGGGGCGGCGCCCGACTCAAGGTCCCTGGTAGCGCAGGCGAACGGCGGCCCCGCCGCCGGCGGCGAGGGGCAAGCGAAGGATCTCACCCTGGCGGATCTCGCGGGATTCCACGGCGAGGGCCGTCGGGTTGTGCTCCCAGTGCGCGTCCGTGCCGTCGCGGTAGATCTGCGCGGTGTAGCGGGCGCCGTCCTCGAGGAAGTCCAGGCTCAGGCTGAGGGTGCGGGCATGCTCGTCGGTGAGCGCACCGATGAACCAGTCCTTGCCGCCGCGCTCGCGGCGGGCGGTGGCGATGTAGTCCCCCACGGCGCCTGCGAGGGTGATGCTCTGCTCCCAGTCCGTGGGCACGTCCTTGATGAACTGGAAGGCGTCCGGCCGAGCCTCGTAGTGCTGCGGCAGATCGGCGGCCATCTGGATCGGGCTGTACAGCACGACGTAGAGGGCGAGTTGTTTCGCCAGGGTGGTTTCGATGCGGCTGCGCGGATCCGGACGCGGCATCGACGGGTCGACCGGCGGGAGATCGTTCGGGCGCAGCTCGAAGATGCCAGGGGTGAAGTCCATGGGGCCGGACAGCATGCGCGTCCAGGGCAGGATCGCCGTGTGTTCCGGCGGGTTGGGCGGCAGGCCCCAGGCGTTGTACTCCTGCCCTCGCGCGCCCTCGCGGGCCAACCAATTCGGATAGGTGCGGCGCAGACCCGTGTCGCGGATCGGCTCGTGGGAGTTGATGGCGATGCGGTGCCGTGCCGCACTCTCCAACACGCGGATGTGGTGGCGGGACATGAACTGGCCGTTGTGCCACTCGTAGCGGGGCACGCCTCGCGCATCGATGCGTTTGATGTCGCCCGCATCGGCCACGTAGCCGGTCTTCACCTGGGCCACGCCCAGCTTCTCGTAGAGCTCGAAGGCGGCCTCGAGCTGCGCTTCGTAGTTGCTCACGTTGCCCGAGGTCTCGTGGTGGCCGATCAGCCTCACGCCGCGCTCGTGGCCGTAGCGGGTGACCGCTTCGATGTCGAAGTCCGGGTAGGGCTCGGTGAAGCTGAAGACATCGCCGTTGTGGTACCAATCGCCGTCCCAGCCGAGGTTCCAGCCCTCGATGAGCACGCCGTCGAAGCCGTGTTCGGCGGCGAAGTCGATGTAGCGCATCGCCTCTTGGGTGGTGGCGCCGTGGATGCCGTCGCGACCCCAGGTGCGGTCACGGATGTGCATCGCCCACCAGATGCCGATGTACTTGCCGGGCTTCACCCAGTCGCTGACATCACCGAGCTTGTTAGGTTCGTTGAGGTTGAGGATCAGGCTGGAGTCGATGAGGCTGGGCGCGTCCGGCGCGATCTGAATCGTGCGCCAGGGGCTCACGAAGGGCGTGTTCGCGCGCACCTTGATGCCGTCGTGCCAGGGGAAGAGCTCGGCTTCGAACTGACCCTCGCGCACCTGCTTCAGGTACATCCCCGCGTAGTCGATCAGCGCCGCCTCGTGGATGGAGAGGTGAACCCCATCGACGGTGCGCATGGTGATGGGGGTGTGGGCGCGGGACACTTCGCTCACGGGGGTGGTGCGGTAGAGGTATTCCTGGCGGTTGGGCAGGCCAGCCTCGATCCACCAGGCGGTGGCATCGCCGGGTACGCGGAACTCCGTGAGCTCATCGACGATCTGTGCGGAAGGCCCCACCGCCTCGGGTCCGACGAGATAGCGTAGGCCGATGCCGTCGTCGTAGGCGCGCACGCGCACGGCGAAGTGTCGCTGCGCGTCGGCCTCGCTCACGAAGCGTGCTGTGATTTCGGCGAACGCGTAGGGCACCAGGCGACGCTCGCCCCAGGGTTGCTCCCACTCGCCCTGCTCGGCGTGTCGGGTGATCTCGCCGAGGGCAAAGCCCTCGTCCAGGCCGGGGGCCTCGGCGAAGCGCAGACCGAGACGAGAGCGCGCCAGCAGCTCGCCACCCCGGTAGTGCACCGTGTAGGCGGGTTTGCCGTCGGTGGCCTCGAGCGTCACGACGATCTGGCCGTCGGGCGAGGTGACCACAGCGTGGTCCGCCGGGGCAGACGGTGTTGCCGAGTCCGCCTGCGCTCGGAGTGCGGGCGAGCCTGGCAGCAGCAGTAGTAGCAGGGACAACCGGGCGAGGGCGAAGCGAGGCAGCATCGGGAAGCTCCCTTGGCGAGGATCGAAGGTGGGCGGGCGGCGCAGCCAGGTCTTTCCCGTAGCTGGCGGTCATTACCCGGTCTTGGCGCTCCCGAAAATCATTGCAGTGTTTACAGATGGATTGCAAACTTGACGGTATCGACGCTCACTACGTTCTGGCGCTCTGCTTGCGGTGCAGCAAGATATGACGCAGCAGAATCGGTGATAATGCTGTTTTAGAAGGTATTTCGTTGCTGGTGCCGTCTAGCGGGGCCAGCTTCCTCAGAGATTCGCCGAAGGTTGCAAATTGATGAAAAGACTAGGGGCGGCGAGCTTGACGGCATCTCAGGTCGGCGCTGGTGGGGCAACTCGTGGGCGCCGTGCGCTGCCCCTGCTCGGTGTGGTGCTCACGGTCGCGTCGGCCGTGGCGATGGGCGATGGGCACGAGGGGGGGGCATGGGGCGAGCCCTCTCGCCGAGCGCCTGCCGCAAGACGAGGTGATCTACTTCCTCCTCCCCGACCGCTTCGATGACGCGGACGCGCGCAACAACCAGGGCGGGCTCAGCGGCGACGCCCTGCGCCACGGCTACGATCCCGCGCACAAGGGCTTCTACCACGGCGGGGATCTGGCCGGAGTCACCCGACGCCTCGACTACCTGGCCGGCCTCGGCGTCACCGCCATCTGGCTCGCCCCCGTCTATCGCAACCGGCCCGTGCAGGGGGCGCCGGGGCAGGAGTCCGCCGGCTACCACGGCTACTGGATCACGGACTTCACCGACGTCGATCCTCACTTCGGCTCGCGTGAGGCCCTGCGCGAGCTGGTGGACGCTGCCCACGCGCGCGAGATGAAGGTCTACGCCGACATCATCACCAACCACACGGCAGACGTGATCGCCTACCGCGAGTGCCACGATCCCGACTACCGCGGCGCCGACCGGATCGCGACGGGGCACTGCGCCTATCGCGCCCTGGCCGACTACCCCTACACCACCCGCGGCGACGCCCACGGTGCGCCCATCAACGAGGGCTTCATGGCCGATGGCCCCGAGTGGGCGAGCGACGAGCACTGGGCGCGCCTCACCCGCCCGGACTACGCCTACACGCCCTACGTGCCGGCGGACCAGCGCGGAGTGAAGCGCCCCGCGTGGTTGAACGACCTGCGCTACTACCACAACCGCGGCGAGACCACCTTCAAGGGCGAAAACTCCCGCTACGGCGATTTCGCCGGCCTGGACGATCTGATGACCGAACATCCGCGTGTGGTGCGCGGCTTCATCGAGGTCTACCAGCGGTGGATCAGCGATCTGCGCCTGGACGGGTTCCGCATCGACACCGCGCGCCACGTGGACGACGCCTTCTGGCAGGCCTTCAACCCCGCCATGCGCGCCCACGCCGCCACCCTCGGCATCGATGACTTCTATATCTTCGGCGAGGTGTACGACCCGGACCCGGCAACCCTGGCGCGCTTCACCCGCAGCGGGGGCTTTCCCACGGTGCTGGACTTCGCCTTCCAGCGCGCCGTGCAGGACGTGCTGGTGGACGGCCAGGCAACCCATCGCCTCACGCGCCTGTTCGCCGCCGACGCCCTGTACCGCGACGGGGCGCAGACCGCCGCCCAGCTACCGACCTTCCTCGGCAATCACGACATGGGGCGCTTCGCCGGCTTCCTGCGCCAGGGCCTTCCCGAGGCGGGTGAGGGCGAACTCGTCGGGCGCCTGGTAGCGGCGAATGCGCTCATGTTCTTCGCCCGTGGCGTGCCGGTGATCTACTATGGCGACGAGCAGGGCTTCGTGAGCGACGGCAACGACCAGGACGCCCGCGAGGACATGTTCCCGAGCCGGGTGGACATCTACAACGACAACGACCTGCTCGGCACCGAGCGCACGACGGCCGATGACAACTTCGATCCCCAGCACCCCCTCTACCGCGAACTCGCCCACATGGCGCGCCTGTACCACGCCCACGGGGCCCTGCGCCGGGGGCAGCAGGTGCTGCGCCTCACCGAACTCGACGGCGGTGTGGTGGCCCTCTCCCGTCGCCATGCCGGGGAGGAATACCTGGTGGCGGTGAACACGCGCGATGAGTCGCGGGAGGTGCGGGTGGTAGTGGGCCCCGAGTCGCGCGAGTGGCGGTCGGTGCACGGGGTGTGCCCGCACGCGGTGGACGCCACGGCGAGCCTGTCCCTTCGCCTCGCGCCCTTCGCGTATACGATTTGTGCGTCCGCGGCGGCCACGGGCGCGTCGCGATGAGTGAAGCGCAGCGCGAGCCGTGGTGGCGCGGCGCCGTCATCTACCAGGTCTACCCGCGTAGCTTTCGCGACGCCAACGGCGATGGCGTGGGCGATCTGCGCGGCTGCATCGACGGCATCGACTACATCGCATCGCTCGGTGTCGACGGCATTTGGCTATCGCCGTTCTTCACCTCCCCGATGCGCGATTTCGGTTACGACGTGGCCGACTACCGCGGCGTCGACCCGGTGTTCGGCACCCTCGAGGACTTCGACGAGCTGGTGGCCAAGGCCCACGCCTGCGGGCTGAAGGTCATCATCGATCAGGTGTACTCACACACCTCGGACGTGCACGCGTGGTTCACCCAGAGCCGCAGCAACCGCGACAACCCGCGGGCCGATTGGTACGTCTGGGCCGATCCCAAGGAGGACGGCACGCCGCCGAGCAACTGGCAGTCCGTGTTCGGCGGCAGCGCCTGGACCTGGGACAGTCGCCGGGGGCAGTACTACCTGCACAACTTCCTCGCGAGCCAACCCGACCTCAACCTGCACAACCCGCGGGTGCAGGATGCGGTGCTGGACGTGGCGCGCTTCTGGTTGGAGCGCGGTGTCGACGGCTTCCGCCTCGATGCCCTGAACTTCTCCATGCACGACCCGCAGCTGCGCGACAATCCGCCGGTGGATGCGGCGCGCCGCGCGCTCGCCCGTCGCCCCCACGATTTCCAGCAGCACCTGCGCAACCAGTCGCATCCGGACATCGTGAAGTTTCTGGAGCGTATCCGGGGCGTGCTCGACGACTACAACGGCGCCTTCAGCGTGGCCGAAGTGGGCGGGCCAGAGCCTCTGGGCGAGATGAAGGCCTTCACCGCCCATGGGCGGCGCCTGCACTCCGCCTACGGATTCGATTTTCTCTACGCCGAGGCGATCTCGCCGGCCCTGGTGCGCGACACCGCCGCTGCTTGGCCCGGTGAGGCGGGCGAAGGCTGGCCGTCCTGGGCCTTCTCCAACCACGACGCGCCGCGGGCGATCAGTCGCTGGTGTCCCCTCGATCCTGCCGTCGACACCGTGCGCTACGCCGAACTCATGCTGCTCCTGCTGTGCGCCCAGCGCGGTAACGTCTTCCTGTACCAGGGCGAAGAGCTTGGCCTGCCGACAGCGAACGTGCCCTTCGAGTACCTGCAGGACCCGGAGGCCATCGCCAACTGGCCGGCCACCCTGGGGCGCGACAGCGCCCGCACGCCGATGCCCTGGCAGGCCGAAGCGGCCCACGCGGGTTTTACGGATGGTGCGCCATGGCTGCCCATCGATCCGCGTCACGTCGCCCTGGCCATCGACCGTCAGGATCGGCCCGGCGCGGACAGCACCCTCAATTTCACCCGCCGCCTCCTGCGTGTGAGGGGCGACTCTGCCGCCCTGCGTCGGGGCAGCACGCACTTCATCGATACGGTGGCGGACGGCGCCCTGCTCGCGTTCATCCGCGAGTGTGAGGGGGAGCGCGTGCTGTGCCTGTTCAATCTCGATCCGACGACTGCCTACGAGTTGCCGATTGCGCCGGCGGGCTGGTCGGTGGAGGTGGCCGTCTCGGCCAAGGAGGGCGCGGGTCAGCGCGTCGAAGAGGGCGCTGCCCTACCGGCGTTTCTGCCGCCCGTGAGCGGCATCTTCGCTAAGCAAGTCGATTAGGCGCCGCAGCTCTCGCGCACGATGAGGTCCGTCGGCAGTCGCTCCGAGCGCACGGTGACGGCGTCCGGGGCGTCGCGTAGCTTCGAGACCAGCAGCCGACCGGCCTTGCGCGTGTCCTGGCGCACGGTGGTCAGGGCGGGGCTCGCGAAGCGCGCGAGGTAGAGATCGTCGTAGCCCACCACGGAGACGTCGTCGGGAACCCGCAGGCCGGCGCGCTGGATGGCCCGTGCGGCACCGACGGCGATCTGATCGCTGGCCGCGACGATGGCATCGAAGTCGACCTCCCGCGCCAGCATGCGATCGACGGCGCTCTCGGCGGACTCGATCTCGAAGTGCGTGGGAGACACCAATGCCTGATCGAAGGGCAGGTCAGCCTCCTCCAGGGCCTCGCGATAGCCGCGGTAGCGCTGGGAGATCTCCGGTGCTTCCACATCCCCGCAGAATGCGAGGCGCTTACGGCCGAGGCGCAGCAGGTGCGCCGCCGCGCGCCGGCCGCCGCGCAGGTTGTCGCTGCCGACAGAGCCGTAGCGTTGGCCCGGCAGCTCCGCGCCCCACACCACGAAGCGGTGCTCGTGGGTGGCGAGGCGGTTCAGGTGCTCGTGCATCGAGCTCTGGCCGAGGAAGATGATGCCGTCCGCACGATTGCTCGCCATTAGCGCGGCGAGCTCGTCGTAGTTGCGGGGCGAGGCTTGCGAGAGCAATAGGTCGCAGCCCGACTCGCGCGCGGCGTCGCCTATACCGCCGATCAGCTCCAGGTAGAACGGATCGTAGAGGCCCACCTCTCGCCCCTGGGGCGGCGGGATGACCACTGCGATCGTGGCCACGGCGCCGCTCGGCACCGCCGGCATGTGCGGGCGGAAGTGGTAGTTGTGGTTGCGCGCCAGGGTCCAGATGCGTCGCTTGGTGTTCTCGTTGACCGCGGGGCTGTCGTTCAGCGCCCGCGATACGGTCGCGATGGAGACGCCAGCGAGCTGCGCCAGGTCTTCCAGGCGAGTCACGGTGCCCGAGGGCGTGGAGGCGCTGCTGCTACTGCCGCCGTCGTTGGCGGTCACATTCTTATCGGTGGCTTTGCCGCTCATGCTGTCTGTACGTTGATCTCATTAGTCGTCTTGGAAGTTGCTCGCACGAACATGGTGGCGATGGCCGCGAGGAGCAGGGAGACACCGCCCACCACGATCGCAAGCACGGCACGCCCATCGAGGAAGTCGCGCAGGATCGGTCCCATCAGGCCGGCCACGGCGATCTGTGGCAGCACGATGAAGAAATTGAAGATGCCCATGTACACGCCCATCTTACGCGCCGGCAGGGCGTCGGAGAGGATGGCGTAGGGCATCGTGAGAATCGAGGACCAGGCGATGCCGATGCCGACCATGGAGAGGAACAGCCACGCCGGATCGCTGATCAGCAGGTAGGAGATGAGGCCGGCGCCGCCCGCACAGAGGCTGATCGCGTGGGCTGCGCGCTGGCCGATGCGGTTGGCGATCGTCGGTAGCACCAGGGAGTAGAGCGCGGCCACGGCGTTGTAGGTGGCGAAGAGCAGGCCGACGAGATCTGCCCCTTCGTTGTAGCCGGGCGCCGTCGCATCGGCGGCGCCGAAGTGGTGTGCCGTGATCGCGGGCGTCGTGTACACCCACATGGTGATCAGGGCGCCCCAGGTGAAGGTCTGCACCAGGGCGAGCTGGCGCATTACCCGAGGCATGGTGGTCAGGTCGTTCAGGATATGGCTGAAGAAGTTGTCGTCGCGGCCCGCGCGGCGAAGCTGGGCGTTGATGAGAAAGCCAGCGCCCGTGGCGGCGACGGCGATCCCTATCAGCAGCAGCTGGCGATCGGCTTCGAAGCTTGCGACCAGCGCGGTGATGGCTGTGCCGGCGACGGCGAAGGCGATCCCCGCTTTGACGAACCACGTCCACGGGTGCGGTTGGTCGAACACGTCCTCGTCGGATTGAAACTGACTTGGCGGTTCGCGGAACTTGGCCAGCTCCTGCGGCGAGTACTCTCGGGTGCTCACCACGGTCCACATGATGGACGCGAAGAGGAAGGCTGCGCCGATGAAAAAGGACAGGCGCACCGAGGCGGGCACCACGCCCTCCGGCGCCTCACTACTCACGCCGAGCAGATTGGTCAGCAGCCAGGGCGCGGCCGAGGCCAGCGTGGCGCCGACGCCAATGAACCAGGCCTGCATCGCGAACCCACGCGTGCGCTGCTCGCTCGGTAGCATGTCGCCGACGAAGGCGCGGAAGGGCTCCGTGGCGACGTTGAGCGAGGCGTCGAGGATCCACAGGGTGGCCGCCGCCACCCACAGGTAGGGCGAGAGCGGCATGATGAGCAGGGCGAGTGTGGTGAGGATGGCGCCGGCCAGGAAGTAGGGGCGGCGGCGGCCGAGGCGTGTCCAGGTGCGGTCGCTGAAATGGCCGATAATGGGCTGCACCAGCAGGCCCGTGAGGGGGCCGGCGAGCCACAGGATCGGTAAGGTCTCGATCGAGGCGCCCAGGGTTTGGAAGATCCTGCTGACGTTGGCGTTCTGCAGCGCGAACCCGATCTGGATCCCGAAGAAGCCGAAGGAGATGTTCCAGATCTGCCAGAAGCCGAGGGTGGGTTTGCGCATGCGTCAGTGCTCGCCAGAGTCTTGCAAGAATTTTCAATGAATGTTCGCTTACTGGGTCAGTGATGTCGAGTTTTCCTTGTTCTGCAGTGCGATTCCCTCGATCAAAATTTGCATTGAGATGTAAATCATGCGACATAGGCGGCCTGACCTGAGCCCCTTGGGAGAACGCTGTGGCCGCCACTGAATCATCGATGCCCGCCGGCGACGCGAGCCGCGAGGCCCAGCCCGGGTACATCGCCCTGATCTGTCTGGTGGCCACCATCGGCGGATTTCTCTTCGGCTTCGACAGTGGCGTGATCAACGGCACGGTCGATGGCCTGCGCGAGGCCTTCGCGTCGAAAGACATCGGCACCGGTTTTAACGTCTCGTCCATGCTGCTCGGCTGCGCGGTCGGTGCCTTCGCAGCGGGTCGTTTGGCCGATCGCTTCGGCCGGCGTTCCATCCTGCTGATGACCGCCGTGTGCTTCATCGTGAGTGCGTGGGGATCGGGGGCAGCCGGTTCTTCCCTCGTGTTCATCCTTTACCGCATCTTCGGCGGGCTGGCCGTCGGCGCGGCGAGTGTGCTCGCGCCGGCCTACATCTCCGAGGTGGCGCCGGCGCGTATTCGGGGTGGCCTGATCAGCCTTCAACAGATCATGATCATCATCGGGCTCACCGCGGCGTTTTTGAGTAACTACGCCCTCGCGCGTTTCGCCGGCGCCTCCACCGCTGAGCTGTGGTTGGGTTTCCGCGCTTGGCAGTGGATGTTCTGGGCCGAAATATTGCCTGCCACCGTCTTCCTGCTAGCCCTGCTGCTAATCCCTGAGAGCCCACGATATCTTGTGCTGAGAGGCGACCGTGACCAGGCTCGCCGTGTGTTATCGAAATTGTTCGGATCCCGGGAGGCGAGCAAGAAGGTCGAGGAGATCGCCGAGTCGCTCGCCCAAGATCACCATGCCCCCAGGATCGCGGACCTTATCGATCCAGCCACTCGTCGCGTGCGCAAGCTCGTGTGGGCGGGCATCGGGTTGGCGGCATTCCAACAGCTGGTCGGCATCAATGTGGTGTTCTACTACGGTGCCGTCCTTTGGCAGGCTGTCGGTTTTTCTGAGAGCGAGGCTCTGCTCAGCAACATCATCTCCGGCTCGGTGAGTATCGTCGCCTGTTTGCTGACGATCGCCGTGATCGATCGCATCGGGCGCAAGCCGCTGCTCTTAGGCGGATCTATCGGTATGGCCATCACCCTCGCTGGCGTCGCGATCGCCTTTGCGTCGGCCACCTTGGATGCCAACGACGAACTCGTGTTGAGTGACCAGATGGGACTGTTGGCGCTGCTCTCGGCCAATGCCTACGTGTTCATCTTCAACATGAGTTGGGGCCCGGTGATGTGGGTGATGCTCGGGGAGATGTTCCCGAATCAGATTCGCGGTTCGGCCCTGGCCGTGAGCGGCTTCGTGCAGTGGGGCACCAACTTCGCGATCAGCATGACCTTTCCCGTGATGCTGACGACGATCGGCCTGGTCGGTGCCTACGGCTTCTACTGCCTGTCCGCGGCGGTTTCCGCCGTGTTCGTCGTGCTGCTGGTGCGAGAGACCCGCGGGCGAGAACTGGAGGCCATGACCGGGTAGGCGTGACCCAGTCGGCGCCCCTGGGCGCGCACCTGCGAAGAAACTGCGACGCGGCGCATCCAGCGCCGCTGAGCGTGCTCCTACACTGGCAGCAATCTTGGCCCAGTGTGCTGGAGCGGGTGCGATGCAGGTAGCCGATATGATGACCGCCCGGGTGGTGAGCGTAGACCCCTACGATCGCCTGGAGGTGGTGCGCGAGATCTTCGCCAACGTGCGGTTTCGCCACCTGCTGGTGGTGGAAGAGCGCAAGCTGGTAGGCGTCCTTTCCGATCGGGACTATTTCAAGGCGATCAGCCCGACCTTGGGCATGGAGGCGGCCACCGCCGCCGACGCAGCCACCCTCGAGCCGCGAGTGCACCAGATCATGACCCGCAAGCTGATCACGGTGAGCGCGAACGCGCCCCTGCGCACCGTGGTGGACAAGTTCCTCAACAATCGCATCTCCTGCCTGCCGGTGGTAAACGGCGATCGCGAGCCGGAGGGGATCGTCAGCTGGCGGGACGTGATGAAGTTGCTGAAGTCTCGAGCCAAGGCCCTCGAGGCCTTCGCCTAAAGGCCTGCACCTGCCGCGACCCATTGATCGGTCGCCTCGGCCGACGCCCTCTGCGCAGATCGCGTTAGGCTCTGCGGGTCCTGGGGCCAGCGCACGGGCCCCGAAGCTTGAGGAGCCCGCGGTGACTACTCGATTTTCCCTGCCGAGCTTGTGTTCGGCGCTGTTCGTGCTCGCGTGCACGGCCTCCCCGGTACACGCGAATCCGCTGCCGGATTCGGTGACCTACGATCCGGCCGTACCCACCGGCAAGGCCGTGTTCGGCTTTGAGGTCGGCGAACGGCACATCAGCCACGACGAACTCCTGCGCTACTTCGAGGCGGTCGCCGCGGCTAGCGATCGCGTGCAACTAGTCGATATCGGCCGCACCCACGAGATGCGTCGGCAGGTGCTGGCGATCATCTCCACGCCGGAGAATCTGGCCCGCCTCGAAGCCCTGCGCATCGCCCACGTGGCCTACGCCGATGGAAACGGCGATGCGCCAGGGCCCCTGGTGACGTGGCTCGGCTACTCCGTGCACGGCAATGAGACCAGCGGCGCCCACGCCTCCACCTACACGGTTTACCACCTGGCGGCGGCACCCCTCGACGCGTTGGAGGTGGATCTGACCAACACCGTGGTGATCATCGAGCCGTCCATCAACCCGGACGGGATGCAACGCTTCACGAGCTGGGTCAACGCGCATCGAAGTCAGGTGGAGGCCACGGACCCCAACCACCGCGAGCACCGCGAAGCGTGGCCTAACGGGCGGACTAACCACTACTGGTTCGACCTCAACCGCGACTGGCTCCTGCTGCAGCACCCCGAGTCGCGCTCGCGCATCGAGTGGTACCAGCGCTGGTTGCCCCACGTGGTGGGCGATTACCACGAGATGGGAACGTCGGCCACGTACTTCTTTCAGCCGGGCATCCCCTCTCGCAACAACCCGCGCACGCCGGCCCGTGCCTTCGAGCTAACCGCAGAGATCGCCAAGTTCCACGCCAAGGCGCTGGATGCCTTCGCGCAACCGTACTTCACCGAGGAGTCCTTCGACGACTTCTACTACGGCAAGGGCTCGACCTACCCGGACCTGCAGGGGAGCATCGGCATCCTCTTCGAGCAGGCGAGCCCCCGCGGCTTGGCGCAGCGCTCGGCGAACGGCAAGGTCACCCTGAACCAGGCGATCCGCAACCAATTCGCCACGTCGCTGTCGCTGCTCGCCGGCGCGCAGGCGCAGCGCGAGGCCCTGGCTGCGCACCAACGCACGGCCCGGCGCGACGCCCTGGCCGCCGGCAAGGCCGCCGGCGGCGGTTGGGTGTTCTCCACGCCACGCGATCCCGAGCGCTCCCAGTCCCTCGCGCGCTTGCTGGCGGGCCACGACGTGCAGGTGTTTCGCCAGGCGCAGGCGCCGGAACACGCTTTCCTGGTGCCGTCGGAGCAGATCCGCTTCCCCCTGGT
>JBCBZW010000136.1 GCA_039815145.1 Pseudomonadota bacterium | reverse complement strand
CTAAGGTGGAGACCTAACCGAAGACCCCCAAAAGAGAAATCGGTCCTGTGAAGCTACAAATGGGCCAGAGGCATGTCAACGCTAGTTGACGCACTATATGACAATTATTGCTGACGGTCCAAGGAAGTGACGGGCGAGCCCCATTTCTGTCGGTATTTTAGGTAGTTGCAAAGCACATTCGGCGTAATGGAGTGACTGCTCGTCGCCCCTTCAGGGGGCATCGCGCAGACGGAGGAGGTGGCGAACACACGGCAGCACGCTACCTGGGTGTGTCGCCGAGGCCCGATATCTCGATCAGCGCCTCCAGTCGTTCGCGCTCGGCAACGCCCATCTGTCCGTCGACCGCTGCGTTCACCGCCAGCCCCTCGGCTGGCGGCACCTTACGCAGTGCGCCCTCAACCAACCGCGCCGCCACGTCGGAGGAATTCAACGCTCGCTGGGCGATCACCCGGCTCACCGTGCGCCCGCGCGTGAGCAGCTGGCCGCTGTGCCCGTCCACCAGGTGCACCTCGGCCCGCCCTGCCCCGGCGACGTCGCGGAAGAGGAAGGTCAGGCTGCTCAGGGTCATCGCCCGCGCGAGTTGACCCCAGGCGGCCACGGTCACGTCCACCTCCTGGAAGACCAGCGCATCCGCCTTCAGCGCGCTCGCCAAGCGCACGGCGCTGTCCCCGAAGGCGTAGTGATCGGCGACCTTCCGGCCGGACCGGCCCTTGAGCACACCGCGCATGGTGATAAAACGCTGCTCCGCAGCAAAGCTCAGCTCGCGCAGCACCGGATCCGCCTCTAGGGTCTCGCGAGTCATCAAGCGCACCTCGTAACCAGCGGCGCGCAGGGTGCTGGCGGTTTGGCTGGCGGCACGTCGCTCGTAGTCGATGGCGACCGATGGGCGCGCCATGTCAGCCCCCACTCGACGCTCGACCGCATTGACGATCGGCGGCAGCACCACCACCTGGCCCAGGGGGCGGCGAGTAAACCCGTTAGCTTCCCCGATCAGGTGACGCGCTCGTGCCATCACGGCGCCGGCGTCGGCGGCGTCCGGTCGTCGATTCAGGTACTGCAGGAATGCCGCCGCCGCCTCGGGCGCCTGAGACCGCGCTGCATATACCTCGCCGAGGCCCCGCCACGCCTCGGCGCGGTCAGGATCCAGCCCCAGCGCGCGACGGTACTGGGACTCCGCCTCGGCCAGGTGACGAGCGAGGTTGATCTGCCCATCGCGGCTGTTCAACGCGCGCTCATAGCGCTCGGCGCGCGTGCGTCGGCGCCGGTCCTGCTGCAGGCGTCGTCGCTCCTTAGGCGTGAGGGCCTCGCTCGGCGAGCCCTCGAGAGGCCCCAAGGCACGCCAGGCATCGCCAGCGGCCACGCGCACCGCCGGATTTTCAGGTAAGCGATCTACCAATGACGTGCTCAGCTCCACCGCCGTCTGCAGTTGGTTGGAAAGCACGTAGAGCTCCACGGCCTGCACCGCGAGGGGCGCCACGAAGGCGGTGAATTGCGGATCGGTGCGGGCGGCCCGGGCACTCGCGGGACCGGCCAGACTGCTAAGCCGCTCCACCCTCTGGGCAAAGCTCGGGTGGCGGCGACCGATGCCGAGGCCTCGATCGTTGTAACGCGCAGCGGTGCGAGCCATCTGCTCGAACAACGCGATCATCGCCGTCTCATCACTGCCCCGGCGCTGCAGCAGTTCGACGCCCCAGGCGTCGGCTTCTCGCTCGAGTTCGCGCGAGTAGGACGAGAGGCTCAAGCGCGTGACCGTGCTCCGCCCCACGTCCACGAGGTTGGTGTAGATCCCCGAGAAGGGCGACAGCAAACCCGATACCACGCTGCCACCGATCTCGCGCCGGTTCGCCACTCGCACGCTGACCAGGGTGTGGTGGCCCGCGGCATGCGCGAGTTCGTGCGCGAGCAGCGCCTCGAGCTGCGCTTCGTTCTGCAGCCACGCCAGGGTGCCCGTGTGCACGTAGATGCCACCGTCCGCCAGGGCAAAGGCGTTGGGCGTGGGATCACGCAACAGGAAGAAGCGGTAGTCGATGTACGGATCCGACGGAGCCGGCGCCAAGCGCTGCCCCACCTCCTCGATCCACCGCGCGTAGGTGGGGTCCTCGACCAGCAGACCGAGCCGTTGGAACTCCTCGCCGAGGCGCCGCGCCTGCTCCAGTAACTCCCGCTGGATGGGCTTCTCGAGCGGAACCGCCTCGTAGACGCCCGCCGGGGCTGCGCGAGATGCAACCCCGACCACCGTGAGCGCGCCCACCATCACCAGCAGACTCAACAGCGGCAGGCGAATGCGGCGGCGAGGGCTCACTGATCGGTTCAAGTCGCGGGGTCCAAGCTGCGCCAAGGGAGCGCAAATGTAGCACGCGTGCGAGGCCGCCCGAGACTCGCCCCCCGCGACGATGCCACCATCGTTCACGCGGCAATTATGGAGTTAGCCCCGTCCGCCCGCGTAGACTCTGGGGTTCAACCTAAGTGAGAGAAGGAGTCCTCCGAATGAGCCTGCTTAAGCAATTGCTCGAGAGTCAGGGCGGCGCCCTGGTCAGCCAGCTCGCCGCCCAGCACGGCATCGACGAACGCCAGGTCAGCGGTGCCCTGGGGCAGCTGCTCCCGGCTCTGTCCGGAGGCCTCAAGGCACGGGCCAGTGCCGACGACGGCGGCCTCGACGGTCTGCTCGGCGCCATCTCCCGGGGCGATCATCGCCAGTTCGCCGAAGACCCCAACGCCATCGCCAGCGACACGGTCGTCGACCAGGGCAACGCGATCCTCGGACAGCTCCTCGGCAACAAGGACACGAGCCGCGCCGTCGCCGCCCAAGTGGCGGGCAAGACCGGTATCGACGTGACCGCCGTCAAGCGCATGCTGCCCCAGGTGGCGGCCATGGCCATGGGCGCCCTCGCCTCGCAGAACGCCGGCAGCAGCGCCGATCAGCTGCGCGCTGGCCTGTCTCAGGCTAACCAGGGCGGTCGCCAGCAGGCCCTCGGGGGACTCGCCGGCCTGCTCGATGCAGATGGCGACGGCTCCGTGGCTGACGAGCTGTTCGGCATGGCCAAGCGATTCTTCTAGGTTGCCAGCGACCTTGGCGCGGCGACGCATCGTCGTCGCGCCGACTCACTCCTCCAAGAACCGAGAATAGTCGGTACCCGCCAGGGTCGCGACCACCTCGTTGTAGTTGCCGACGATCTCCTCCAGCGTGGCGCGATTCACCCGCTTGTGCGGTGAACGCAAGGGCTGGTGCGGATCCACACCGAGAAAGTCGAGCATCCTCCTCGATTCGCCCGATTGATCCGCGACGAACTGCTCGTACGCCACCTCGAGGCGGTCAAATCCGCGACTCGTACTCGCCCAGAACTGATTCTCCTGGTCCACCTTCGCGAGGTCGTGCAGGAGCGTCGACGTCGGCAAGGTGATCTCGACGGTAGGTACTGCTGCTCGCGCGTGGAACTGTCCCCGCGCCTGCGCCGTGCGTCGCGACACGAGCACGCGAAGAAGGTTGCGACGAACCACGTGGATCACCCGATAGCGCTCACGGCGCATCAGCGCCAACAGCATCGGATACTGGTAGGGCACGCGCCGCACATGTGAGCGCATCAACTTGAAGCCGACGGCCTCGACCCCCACCTCTGCATCGCCCTGAGTGGCGTCCAGGAAGCGCGTCACCTGAGGTGACCGCCACGCGTAGTGGCCGAATTGGCGCAGCGCGCTCGCCCGGCGATAGGCGTGGTAGCCATCGTCCTTGCCATAACTCAAGGCGAACAGCTCGCCGCGGCACTGCACCTGCGGGTGGCTGTCGAGGCATTGGCGAAGGTAGGTGGTGCCGCTGCGCTGCGTGCCCACCACGGCGAAGCGCACTGGGGCCTGCGCGTCACCTGGGCGTGGGCCAGGCCGGTGAAGCGCCTGGGCGGATCGGGTAGTGTGGGAGGCCATACTCAAGGGCATCAATGGACGCTCAACGCGTCGGGACCCGCGGAAGACTAGTGCACAGACCATGAACGACGCCAGCAACAACTGCTCCGTGCGCGACCACGTGATCGACGCCGCCACGACCCTGTTCTGGCGCCACGGCTACGACGGCGTGTCCGTGGGCGACCTGGTCGAAGCCACCGGTGCCAACCGCTACGCCCTCTACCACGAGTTCGGCGACAAGCGCGGCGTCTACCTCGCCGTGCTGCAGTGTTACATCGACGACGCCACGGCCATGATCGGCGAGCTTCTCAAGCGCCCGGACGCCGACCCCATCGACGCCATCCGCGACGCCATCGTGTTCAAGATGCTCGACCCCGAGATGTTCCCCGCCGGCTGCCTCATGTGCACCACCGCGGTGGACATGGCCGCCCGCGACGAAGACGTGGCGGCGATCATGAATCAGTGCACGGACAAGATCGGCGACGCCTTCGCCGGCAGCTACGCAGCGGCCCAGGCGGCGGGCACGGTGAGCACCGACATCACCCCCACCGCCTTCGCCGAGCTCGCCCATGCGTTGTACTTTTCGACCGGACTGCAAGCCCGAATGGGCCGCAGCCGCGAGGACCTGCTCGCCGCGCTCGAGAGCGTCTGTGACGCCCTGCGCCTGAAATCCAAGGCCTGATCCGACCCACCGTCGCATGACGGTTGCCTCAGAATGAGCGTTCTAGTAAGGTGCGCCTCGCCTTAGAATGATCATTCTGATCGCAGGAGACACCCATGGCTGACGCTCCCCAACAGGCTGCCCGCACCGCCGTCGATCGGTTCGCGCTGCGATTTACCGAGTCCGTCATCCGCTATCGCTGGCTGGTGATCCTGGCAGCCATCCTGGCGGCTGTCGGCATCGCCTCCCAGGCCCAGCACCTGAGCTTCGGCACCAACTACCGGGTGTTCTTCTCGACATCGAATCCCGAGCTCGCGGCCTTCGAGGAGTTCCAGGCCACCTACACGAAGAACGACAATATCTTCTTCTTCATCGACCCGCAGAACGAGGACGGCGTCTTCAACGAGCGGGTGATGTCGGCGGTGGCTGCGCTGACCGAAGGGGGATGGCAGCTGCCCCACTCCATTCGCGTCGACAGCGTGACCAACTTCCAGTACACGCGCGCCGAGGAAGACGATCTCATCGTCGAGGACCTGATCGCCGACCCGTCGGCACTCAGCCCTGAGCAATGGGCGAGCAAGCGCGCCATCGCCCTCGCAGAACCGCTCCTGGCGGGCCAGGTGGTGAGCCGTGATGGTCGGCGCACGGCGGTCAACGTGGTCATCCAGTACCCGGGCAAGAGCAACGCGGAAACGCCCGCGGTGGCTGAGGCGGCGAGAAACCTACGGGATACGGTAGCTGCCGACTTCCCCGGCCTCGACATCCGCCTCACGGGCGTGGGGATGCTGAACGTCTCCTTCTCCGAGAGCGGCCAACGGGACTACTCGACCCTCGTGCCCGGCATGTTCGGCCTCGTGCTGCTGCTCACCCTGATCACCGTGCGCTCCCTGAGCGTGACCCTCGCCGTGTTCGGGGTGATCGTGCTGTCTCTCATGGTGACCCTGGGCACCGGCGGCATGATGCGCGTGGCCCTGACGCCGATCTCCCTGTCCTCGGCGATCGTGGTGCTGACCCTGGCCGTCGCCGACTCGATCCACATCCTGCTGACGATGCGCGGCAATATGCGCCGGGGCATGGTCAAGCGCGACGCCCTCGTCGACGCCCTGCGGGTGAACTTCCTCGCGGTGGGCATCACCTCGTTGACCACCATGGTGGGCTTCCTGGCACTCAACTCCTCCGATGCCCCACCGTTCTGGCATCTCGGCAACATGTCCGCGGCCGGGATCGGCGCGGCCTGGTTGCTGTCGATCACGCTGCTCCCGGCCCTGGTGAGCTTGCTGCCCTTCAGTGCACCTACGCGTGGCGCGGAGAAGGACGGGGCGGACGGCGCAATGGGCAAGCTGGCGGACACCATCCTCGCGCACCGCAACGTGCTGGCGGGGCTCTCCTTGGCCGGCGCCATCGGGCTGGTGGCGATGCTGCCGCGCATGGAGTTCAACGACCAGTGGACCCAGTACTTCGATGAGCGCATTCCCTTCCGCCCCGCCAGCGACCTGGCGACGGAGCACTTCGGCCTCTATCCGGTAGAGTTCTCCGTGGAGTCCGGTGCGCCGGGCGGGGTGTCCGATCCGGCCTACCTGCAACGGCTCGACGCCTTCGCCGAATGGCTGAAGACCCGCGATGAGGTGGCGCACACCTACTCCATCTCGGACATCATGAAGCGCCTGAACAAGAACCTGCACGGCGACGATGAGAGCTGGTATCGACTGCCCGACGATCGGGAACTCTCCGCCCAATACCTGTTGCTGTACGAACTGTCTTTGCCGTACGGCCTCGATCTGAACGATCGCATCAACATCGACAAATCCGCCACCCGGGTGACGGCGACGCTGGGCAATGTGAGTACGGCAGACACCAAGGCCTTCCTGCGCGATGCCAACGAGTGGCTGGACGCCAACTTCCCCACCGACTTGAAGCCCTTGCCGACCTCGGCCAACGTCATGTTCACCTACATCACGGACCGCAACGTCAATCAGATGATCCGCGGTACGATCCTGGCCATCGCGGCCATCTCCCTGATCATGATGGTGACCTTCCGCCACGTGCGCCTCGGCTTGCTGGCCCTGGTGCCGAACACCCTGCCCATCCTCACCGCCTTCGGGGCGTGGGCCGCCCTCGTCGGCGAGGTGGGCTTCTCAATTGCCGTGGTGGCCGCGATCAGCCTCGGCATCGTGGTGGACGATACGGTCCACATCATGACCAAGTACCTGCGGGCTCGCCGCGAGAAGGCCCTGCCGCCGCCGGCAGCCGTTCGCTACGCGTTCATCACCGTGGGCCCGGCGATCATCGTCAACACGATCATCCTGGCCCTCGGCTTTGCCCTGCTCATGTTCTCCACCTTCAAGGTCACGGTGGACATGGGCCTGCTCACGATGCTGTCGATCCTGTTCGCGCTGGTGTTGGACCTGCTGTTCCTGCCCGCCCTGCTCATCTGGACCGATCGCACTCCCAAACCCGTTAACGAAGGAGATAGCCATGCCGCGCATGACCCCGCCCTCGCCTGAGTCGGGACGAACCCACCACCTCTTCCTGGCAGCGCTCGCCCTCGGGGTCCTGGGCAGCACGGGGATGCTCCCCGCTGCCGCCCAGGACGCCGACGTCAACGCCACAGACCCGCAGGAGAAGGGCTTCGCCCTCGCCGCCCGCGTCGATCGCACGGACCGTGGTTTCGGCAGCTCGCGCGTGTCGGCCACGATGATCCTGCGCAACGCCGCGGGTCAGGAGACCTCCCGCGAGCTCGCCTTCCGCACCCTCGAGCGCGAGACCGAAGAGGTAGGCGACAAGTCGCTGGTGATCTTCAAGACCCCGCGCGATGTGGAGGGCACGGCGCTCCTGAGTCATGCCAAGATCCTCGACCCCGACGATCAGTGGCTCTACCTGCCGGCCTTGAAGCGGGTCAAGCGCATCAGCTCGGCCAACAAGTCCGGCCCCTTCGTGGGCTCGGAGTTCGCCTTCGAAGACTTCACCTCCACGGAACTGAACAAATACACCTACCGCTACCTCGAGAGCACCGAGATCGACGGCATGGCGGTGGACGTGGTGGAGTGCACGCCGCGCTACGAGAACTCGGGCTACACCCGGCTCAAGTGCTACTACGACCAGGAGATCTACCAGACCCGGCGCATCGAGTTCTTCGACCGCAAGGACTCCCTGCTGAAGACCCTCGACATCACCGACTACCGGGACTACGACGGCGTCTGGCGTGGCCATCGTATGCACATGGTGAATCACCAGACTAACAAGGAGACGGACATCGTCTACGACGACTTCGACTTCTCCATGGCCTACGACGACGGTGACTTCGTCAAGGGCGTCTTGAACCGGATCCGATAGGCCGTATGACGCGACTCCCCTCCCTAGCAGTGATCCTCGCCCTCGCCTGCAGCCCCGCCAGCGGGGCCGGCGAATGGGATATCGGCGCCGACGTCGCGGCGGAGCTGCGCAGCTTCGTCGAGTCGCCACGCTTCCCGGACCAGCTCGAGCACTTCCAGCCGTCGACGGCGATCAACCTGGAGCTGCGCTGGGACTCGGACGATCGGCGCCACCAGTTCGTGATCGCACCCTTCGTGCGCCTCGATGCCGAGGACTCGCGGCGCACGCATGTTGACCTGCGCGAGGGCTACTACCGCTACGCGGGCGACGGCATCGATGTGCAGATCGGCGCCGCCAAGGTGTTCTGGGGCGTCACCGAGAGCCGCCACCTCGTCGACATCATCAATCAGACCGACGGCGTGGAGGACATCGACGAGGAGGACAAGCTGGGCCAGCCCATGGTGAAGGTGTCGCTGCTGCGGGACTGGGGGCAGGTGGATCTCTTCGCCCTCCCCGTGTTCCGCGAACGCACCTTCCCGGGGCGCGATGGACGCCTGCGCTTCGACCCGGTGATCGCCGTGGACGATGCGGTGTTCGGCAACGATGGCGACACGGGCGCCGATCACACGGATTTCGCCCTGCGCTACTCCCACTACTTCGGCAACGTCGATCTGGGCCTGAGCTTCTTCAACGGCACCTCGCGCGAGCCCAGCTTCACCTTCGGCGCCGACCCGCAGACCGGGGCACCGCTGATCACGCCGGTCTACGCCGACATTCGCCAATTCGGCATCGATGCCCAGTACACCGCCGACGCGTGGCTATGGAAGTTCGAAGGTATCGTGCGTGAAGGCCAGGGCGATACCTTCGCGGCGACGGTGGCGGGCTTCGAGTACACGCGCTACGGCGTGACCAAGAACGGGGCGGACCTCGGCCTGCTCATGGAGCACCAGTACGACGGTCGCGACTTCCCGGCGGCCCCCGTGACCGTACAGGACAACGACCTCTTCTACGGCGCCCGCCTGGCCCTGAACGACACCCAGGACACGAGCATCCTCGCCGGCGCCATCACCGATCTCGAGGACGGCACCACCAGCGCCTCGATCGAGGCGGAGCGGCGCTTCGGCCAGGTCTGGACCGGGGAGTTGGAAGCGCGCCTGTTCCTCGCGGTGGATCGCGACAACCTGGTCGACGCCTTCGCCCGCGACAGCTTCATCACCCTGCGCCTCACGCGCTACTTCTAGGCCTACCTGCCCCCCCGCGCGTTCGCTGCGGTAGCACATCCGCAAGGCCGTTGGGGGTCGCCTGCCCGCCCTGCTTGCACCCCCTAGGTCGCCCCAGTAGCCTGGCCCACAGCTGTCGACGACGACCCAAGGAATCTCAATGGATGTGAACGCCGCCGTCCGCCTTGCGCGGATCCGCTCCACCCTCTCGCGCCTCGGGACCCTGCTCGCCGCAGGACTGCTCGGTGCCGGCGCCCTGGCCTCCGACTTCGTCGCCTTCGAGACCGGCCAGGTCCGGCCCTTAGCGCGCTCAGCAGATGGCAACTTCCTCTACGCCACCAACACGCCGGACAACCGCCTCGAGGTGCTCCGCGTCGCGCCCAACCGGCTGATCCCCATCGCCAGCGTGCCCGTGGGACTCGAGCCTGTGGCCATCGGTGTGCGCGCGAGCGATGAGATCTGGGTGGTGAACCACCTGTCCGACACCGTGAGCATCGTGGGCCGCGACGCCGGCGGCTTCCGCGTCGTCCGTTCCCTCGCCGTGGGCGACGAGCCGCGCGACGTGGTGTTCGCGGGCCCCGAGGGACGCTACGCGTTCATCACCACCGCCCACCGCAGCCTGCAGCGCGACAACGACACGGGCAACGCAGACATCTGGGTGTTCGATACGCAAGACCTGGGTGAGGACGCGGCCGGCACGCCCCTCGCCGTGCTGAATTTGTTCACGGACGTGCCCCGGGCCCTCGCCGTCTCCCCAGACGGCAACACCGTGTACGCCGCGGGTTTCATGACGGGTAACCAGACCACGGTGATCCCGCGCAGCCAGATCGCTGGCGAGCTGCCGCCGCCGGACACGAACATCGAAGGCATCGACGCGCCGGACACCGCCCTCATCGTGCGCTTCGATGGCGAGCGCTGGGTCGACGGCGCCGGTATCGACCGCAGCGACAAGCTGAGCTACACGGTCACCGATCGCGACGTCTTCGCCATCGATGCGTCCGGCCCTACGCCCCAGGTCACGGACGTGTACGAGGGTGTGGGCACCACCCTGTTCAACATCGTCGTGCACCCGCAGACGGGCGAGCTGTTCGTCTCGAACTTCGAATCCCTCAACGAGGTGCGCTTCGAGGGCCCCGGCGAGTTCGGCGGCAGCACGGTGCGCGGGCACTTCGCAGAGAGCCGGATCACCGTGGTCGACCCGGCCGACGGCACAGTGCTGCCGCGCCACCTGAACAAGCACATCGACTACGACAGCTTCCCCGGCACACCGCAGGAACGCGCCGCGAGCCTCGCCCAACCCACGGACATGGTGATCAGCGCCGACGGCCGACGCCTGTACGTGGCCGCGTTCGGTTCCTCCAAGGTGGGCATCTTCTCCACCGACCAGCTGCGCGCGGACAGCTTCGTGCCGCGGCCGACGCGCCACATCGAGGTGGGCGGCGGCCCGAGCGGCCTCGTCCTCGACGAGGCGCGTCGCCGACTGCACGTGTTGACCCGCTTCAGCAATTCCATCGCCACCGTGGACCTGGCCACGGCGCAGGTCATCTCGCGCACGCCACTCTTCAACCCCGAGCCCGCCAGCATCGTCGATGGCCGTCGCTTCCTGTACGACGCCCGCTACACCTCCAGCCGCGGTGATTCCTCGTGCGCCGGCTGCCACATCTACGGCGACAAGGACGAGCTGGCCTGGGACCTCGGCGATCCCGATGCCCTGGTTACGCCCAACCCGAATCCCCTGCACCGCGATCCGCTGCCGGGACAGTCGATCGAGTTCCACCCGATGAAGGGACCGATGACCACCCAAAGCCTGCGCGGCATGGCCAACAACGGCCCCATGCACTGGCGCGGCGACCGCACGGGCGGCAACGACCCCGCCAGCGGTGACCCCCTGGATGCGAACGCTGCGTTCGTGGCCTTCAACGTCGCCTTCGAGGGCCTGCTCGGGCGCACCGCACCGCTCACGGACGAGGAGATGCAGGCCTTTGCAGACTTCGCCCTGCAGATCTTCTACCCGCCCAATCCTCTACGTTCCCTGGACAACTTCCTCGACCCGGACCAGTCCTTCGGCCGCACGCTCTTCCTCAACAAGGTCACCTCGCCTGAGGGCGATGATCGCTGCAACGACTGCCACCAGGTGAGCCCCGAGGAAGGCAAGTTCGGCACCACGGCCAACTCCGTGGTGCGCGAAGGCCAAGCGTTCAAGATCCCTCACCTACGAAACATGTACACCAAGGTAAGTGCACCGGAGATCGTTGCCCCGCCCCAGACCGAACGTTTCCGCGGCTTCGGCTTCCGCCAAACCGGGGAGACGCAGACGCTCGTACAGTTCATGGCCCGCTTCGATGTGGGCACCAACCAGGAGCGCGCCCAGGTGGCGCAGTACCTGCAGGTCATCGAGACCGAGTTGGCGCCGATCGTCGGTGAGCAGGTCACGGCCGGGGTTGGCCTCACCCTCGATCCGAAGCTCGACCTGATGGTCGAGCGCGCCCTGGAGGACGGCTTGGTCCCGGAGTGCGACCTGGTGGTGAAGGGCCGCGTGGGCGGGGTGGCCCGCGGCTGGTGGCTGCAGCCGTCGGGTGAGTACCGCAGCGACCGTGCTGCCGAGCCCCTGCTGAACCAGGAGGATCTGCTCGCCCTGGCCAATGTCGCGGGCCAGGAGCTCACCTTCACCTGTGTGCCGCCAGGCTCCGGCGAGCGCATCGGCATCGATCGCGACGCCGACGGCATCTTCGACGGCGACGAGGCGCTCTAGGGCAACTTTCGCGGGCGGTCGTCTAGGGAAGCGCGGACTTGTGCAGAGGTCCCCTAGTCCTCGGGACTGGCGACCGCCACCGCACAGTCGATCACGGCATCGCCCTCCTGGCGCCCGCACGCCATCACCTGGGCCCGCACCGCAGCGAAGCTCTCCGGCACGGGCAGTCGCGCCTCCTCCCGAATGCAGACCTCCGTGCGGTACACCGCGTAGGCCGTCTGCTCGAGCGGCGCGTCGCTGAAGACGTCGTCGATGATCTCGTGCAACACCCGAGCGATGGCCACGTCCGGCGAGTCGCCGCCGAGAGACTCGCGCGAGGGCAGCGCGGCCCGTAGCTGCTCCGCCGTCTGCCCCGCGGCACGATTGGCCACGGCGCTGGCGGCCGCCTTGTAGACGGTCGCACAAAACGGGGACACCTCCGACTGGGCACCGGCGTCGCCAGCGGCCATCCCTATCGCGAATGTGAGGAGCGCCAGCGAGCGGCCGACGGCCCTCCGATTTTTCTGCACCACGCCTGATCCCTCCGCTCATGGGCGCCCGCTGCGCCCGGCAGAATTCTGACCTTATGTCTAATTTCCATCGACCCCGGTAACTTCTACGCGCCCGGCGCCAACTCATCGTGCGAAGGCAAAGTCTACCCTGCACTTCCGTGTAGACTTCGCTCCGGTCCATTTGCTCCGCTGCCAAGGAGGCGGCCGCCGTGCTTAAGAAAGTCCTGCCCTGGGTGCTCGCCATCGTGCCGGCGATCGTGTTCTTGCAGACCCTGCCCTTCAAGTTCACCGGTCACCCGATGACGCAGCACATCTTCAGCACCATCGGCGACTGGTTCTCCACCCTGGGCCTGGCCCCGATCGATGCCTTTTTCACCAACGTGGGCGCCTACGTGATCGGCGGCTTCGAGGCGATCGCGGCGATCGCCCTGCTGGTCCCGGCGACCCGGCATTGGGGCGCCCTGCTCGGCACGGCACTGCTGGCCGGCGCGATCTTCTTTCACGTCGCCACGCCCCTCGGGATCGCCGTGCAGTTTCCGGGCGAAGAGACCCCCGACAGCAGTTTGTTCATGCTCGCCGTCGCCGCTTTCACCTGCTGCGTG
>JBCBZW010000135.1 GCA_039815145.1 Pseudomonadota bacterium | reverse complement strand
TTCAGATGCTCGACCGCGACGTCGTAGCGCGCCTCGCCCTCCGCCAGCTCCGCGAGGGAAATCCGGGCCAGGACGATGAGGCGAGGCCAGGGCGCTTCCAGGGCGCGCACGAGGGCGCTCTCCAAGGGGTCGCGGGCGGCGGCGAAGTGTCCCTCGGCAATATCCAGGCGGGCGATGTCGATTACGGCCCAGTGCCGATCACGCTCGGTGCCCAGCTGGGTGAACAGGGTGTGGGCTTGCTCGAGGTGCGGACGCGACTCCTCGTAGCGCTCGAGCAGGAGCAGCGTGAAGCCCACCTTGACGTGGCTGTAGGCGATGTTGCGCACCACCCCGGTGCGCTGGTCCAGGGCGAGCGCATCGCGGAAGTTGGCCAGCGCCATCTCGTACTCGCCGAGCACCTTGTGGGACTCGGCCACGGCGTAGAGGGCGTTGGCGATGCCGCGCGTGTCGTTCTCAGCGCGGGCCAGGGCCAGGGCCTTCTGACTCCAGTCCAGCGACTTCTCGAGATCGCCCATGAGGTCGTAGAGTGAACCGAACGCTTGATAGAGGTCGATCGTGCGCAGCTTGTCGTCCAGATGGTCCAGGCTTCGGAGGGCCCGCTGCAACCACTCGAGCGAGGTCACGTAGTCGGCCTGCAGGCGGTAGATCTTGGCGAGCTCTTCCTGGGTGTCGACCAGATCTACGGTGGCGCCCAGGGGCTTGAGCACCTCTAGAGCGCGCATGAGCGCCGCCTCGGCCTCAGCGTAGCGGTTACGTCGCGTGTGGGCGCTCGCGTGCGCTTGCAGGGCGGCGCCGAGGGTTTGCGGATCATCCACTTGCTCGGCGTCCGCCACGGCCTTGGCAGCGAGGATCTCGGCCGCGTCGAAGTCCCCCGCGTCGGCCTGCTCGGCCACCTGTCCTAGCAGGGCATTGACGGACTCGATGGTCGGCTCGGCCGCCGCCACTGCGCTCGCCAGCACCAGGGCGAGCAGCCACCCGGTCACGAGGGCAGCGCCCGACCGCGTCGGCACACGCATTGCGCTAGCCTGGCATGAGCCCCCTACCACCAACCCGCAGCCCTCCTGGCGCCCGGTACGCCACCGACCCTCGGCATCTTGCCGAACGGTTAGCCGACCGTACAAGCGCGCCACGGCGATCGCCCCCGAGGTTGGCCGCCCCTCGCCGGCAGCGCAGTTCACTAGGCACCCCGTCTGTGCAACACTTGCGACGCTTTTTTCACCGTCGAGCCGTCCATGCGCGGGCCCTGCCCATGATCGCTCACCGCTCGAAAGGACCGAATACCGATGAGTTTCCGCCTTGCCGTTAGCGCCGTCACCCTGCTGTTGGCCCTGGGCGCCTGCTCCAACAACGACGACATCGACCTCGACAGCCAGCCCCTCCTCGGCGCCGTGCGCGGCATCAACGCCCTGCCCGAGCTGGAGGATGTGCGCTGGCGCATCATCTTCGAGGACTTCGATCCCTCCGTCTCCACGGCGCTGTTCTTCCGCGCCGCCTCGCCGCAGGTGGAGTTCAGCCAGCGCGACTACGCCTTCTCCTTCGACGTGTTACTGCCAGGCGATGAGGACACCACCCTCATCATCGAGACCACGGGCACGGTCGATCCCGAGGTCATCTACGACTACGTGCTCACCGGCACCTTCGACGACCCTCAGATCTTTCTCTGGACCCAACCGCGACGCGACTGGGACCAGGAACTGATCGATGCGGCTGACAACGGTACGGAGATCACAGAGCTGGTGGTGAGCTTCGGCCACGCCGCCGGCGGTGTCGACGCGGTCGATGTGTACTTCGAGGCGCCGGACACGGACATCACTACAGCCACGCCGATCGCCACCATGGCCTTCGGCGAGCTCGCCACGCCGACCACCATCGAAGCGGGCATCTATCAGCTCACCCTGACCCCGGCGGGCGATCCCAACACGGTGCTGTACGCCTCGGAAGAGCTCGACGTGCTGGCGGCCAACACGGCCCTGTTCACGGTGATGGAAAACGGCGGCATCTCCACCCAGGCGGTGAGCGTACAGCTCTACGTCGATAGCCTCGGCAGCACCGTCTCGGACATCACCACCCCCGGCGAGCTGAGCGTGGTGCACGCCGCGCCCGACGCCGGGGCCGTCGACGTGTTCGACAGCACCGACTTCGACACCCCCCTCGTGAGCGACCTGGCCTTCGGTCAGCTGTCCGGCGACCTGGTGGTGGCCGACGGCGAGATCGATGTGGCGGTGACCCCGGCCGGCGACGTCGGCACGATCCTCGCCGAGCAGACCGTGGAGGTGCCGGCGGCCGCTTACCGCCGCGTGTTCGTGGTGGGTGCGCCCGGTGAGCTCGAGACCTTCTCCGTGGAGGACGACCGCCGCAGCTTCCTCACCCAGGGGCGCCTGCGGGGCGTCGGCGCTTCCACCAGGTTCGACATCCTGGACATCTACATCCTCGACCCAGGCGCAGATCTCGAAGAGTCAGCGCCCGCCATCACCAACCTGGCCTTCGCAGGGGCCTCCACGCTCGCCACGATCAACCCTGGCACCTACGAGTTGGTGGTCACGGACGCGGACACCACCACCATCCGCTTCGGGCCCGGTGAGTTGGTGATCGAGGCCGGCGATGTGGTCGAGCTCATCGTCATCGACGATGCGGACTCGACGGACGCCGACGTGTTCGTGTTGCAGACGGCAGGCGAGTAGGCCTAAGGACGCTACTCGCCCGGTGAGGTCAGGTCACCACGGCCCGCAAGGACGCCTCGATCTCACCACCACACCACACCTCGCCGTAGCCCTCGTCCGTACAGCGGCGCAGCTCCACCTGAATCGGTAAGGCCCTCACCCGATCCATCAGACCGGCGACGGCCGGCGCATTGCGCTCGAGCACGGGACGCAGGCTCGGGAAGCGCGCCGTCATCGTGCCCCACAGCTCGGCCACCGTCAGGTCCGCCAGCCCCAGCGTCGGCGTGCCCAGGAAGAAGCCCTCCTGCGCCGTCAGCCCGTGGCGACGGCCCGTTTCACCGAAAATCGCCATCCACCGCGCCAAGCGTGGCTGAAAGGCCTCCCAGGCCTCAGCGGTCCACAGCTGCTCGCCGTGGTAGCGCGTGGTCTCGTAGAGCACATCGCTGGCGTCCGCGATCACCTTCGCCGTGAGCGCCTCCTTCTCGAGGTCCCGGGGCAATAGGTCGTGCTTGCGGCCGAGATAGGTGAGCACCGCCGGCATCTGCGACAGGGAGAGCTCCGCCGCGTGGTCCGTGAGCACCGGCAGGCCCATGAAGGGCACGGGTTGCGCCTTCGGATCCGCCCGCCAGCGAGCGCGCAGCGCCTCGTCGTCCGCCTCCTCCCAACTCGCGTGCACATGGGCCAGCAAGGAGCGGACGAACTGTCCGCGAAAGGGAATCGGCCAGTAGTACAGGGTGTAGTCAACCACGTTGGACTCCTCCAGAGGCACATCGGCTTGTGGCCGAAGCATACCCCCTAAGCGGCTCACAGCAGCGATCGTGCCGAGAGTTGATCCTCCCCATGAGCTCTCCGCTCACCCGACCGCGCAGGTACGTACGAACCCCCTCGAGCGGCACCCCGTTCGAGACCACCTGACAACTTGAGCGGAGACCGTAGACATGACCTCGAAAGCCCTGACCCTCGCCGTGCTGGCCGCCTGCAGCCAGAGCGCCTTCGCCACCCCGCAGTTCGCCGAGATGAGCGACGCGTGGGGCATCGACTTCGCCCGCGCGCCGTCCGCCACCCACGCGCAGATCGAAGCCTATCTGATCGATTCACAGACCACGCCCGTGCCCGCGGGGCCGCCGGGGTTGTTCGATCTGCCGCTGGGCACACGCGGCTGGCAGGGCGTGGCCGTGCTCGACTACGACGGCGACGGTGACCTCGACATCCTCGCCCCCAACGGCCCCAACGCCGACAACGCCCTCTACCAAAACCAGCTGGTGGAGAAGGGCGAGACCACCTTCATCGACGTGGCCGTCGAGGCCGGTATCGCCACCCACAGCATGGACATCAACGGCGTGTGCTACGGCGATACGGACAACGACGGCGACGCCGACGTGCTCCTCCTCGCGCGCTCCGCCCCCAACGCCTTCTTCATCAACGAGGGCAACGGCACCTTCACCCAAGCGGTCGCGAGCGGCCTCGATCTAGACAGCCAGGGCCACTCGGCCTGCGCGCTGGGCGATGTGAACGGCGACGGCCTCCTCGACGTCACGGTGGCCAACGCCCTGGACCTCGATACGGGCTTCTACCCGATCATGGTCGAGCCCTTCGCCGCCAACCAACACAACCAGCTATTCCTGAACGTAGGTGGCAACGCTTTCATCGACGTGAGCGAGCGGGTCGAGCCGATGGTCGAGCTGCCGCCCGGCGCAGCCGGCATCACCTGGGCCACCTCCATGGTGGACCTCGACATGGACGGTGATCTCGACATCATCTACGGCGACGACCAGGGCGCCATGTCCACCACCAAGGACGATCCCGTGGCCGGCGTCGACCGCGGTTACATGCACGTGCTCTACAACGACGGCACGGGCCACTTCACGCCCTACGCCGTGGCCGAGCGACCGGAATCCGTCGGCTCCTGGATGGGCGTGGGCTTCGGCGACATCAACCACGACGGCCACCTCGACATCTTCGGCTCCAACTTCGGCGACTACGGCTTCGGCGTGACGGGCGTGCCCTTCGAGCTCGGCGATGAAGCCACCCGCCCCCTCTTCGGCCGCGCCGACGGCACCTTCGCCGATCCCGGCCTCGGCGAGGACTCCAGCGTCTTCGGCTGGGGCAATGCCGTGTTCGACGTCGACAACGACGGCGACAGCGACATCGCCTACCAGGGCGGCCTCGACATGGTGCAGGTGCTGCTCCTCGACAACCCGGGCGCCATCCTCGAGAACGACGGCGCCGGCAACCTCCTCGCCAACGTGGATGCCATGGGCGGTCGCCACAGCCGCCGCAGCGTGCACGGAATGGCGATCGGCGATCTCGACCGCGACGGCTTCGTCGACATGGTCAGCATCGCCAACGTGGTAGTGCCCGAGGAGGTGGACCTCCTGCCGGGACCGACCCAGTGGGGCAGCCCCTTCGACCTGGCGCCCTACTTCGTCGCCCCGTTCTCACCGACGGAAGAGGACCCGGCGATGGTGTCCTGGAACGGCATCACCTACGCCGATGGCGATGTGAGCATCGAGCGCAACCTCGGTGAGAGCGGCTACGCAGGCATCACCGTGCGCGGCCGTGGCAGCGTCGGCGACGTCGAGGGCGCGGTAGCCCCGCGCGACGGCACCGGCGCCGTGTTCACCTTCACCCCCGCCGGCAGCGAGATCTCGGCCATCATGCCGATCACCGCTGGCTCCAGTAACGCCTCCGCTCACGCGCAGGAAGCCTACTTCGGCCTCGGTGAGGCGAACCGCGGTCGCCTCGACGTGCTGTGGCCGGGTGGCGTGCGCAACCGCGTGTACGGCGTGGAGGGCGGCGAGCAGTTCGTGATGCCCGAGATCCCCTGCAGCATCGACGGCGAGGGTCCTTTTCCCGCCTACCGTACCTGTGTCAGCGACGCCCTGCGCGACCTCGTGGCCACACAGGTCATCGACGCCGATCAGGCCCGCCGTCTACGCAGCAGCGCGATCCTGGCCTGGGCCGATGAGCACCGCTAGCTGATGAACACGCCGGCTCGCTGCGCTTCGCGCGCGACGAGCCGGCGTCGAGCCGCAAGACACCCCACGCGTAGCGCCAATGGCGCCCCGACCACGCGAGCGCGTACGCGCTTGATGCCCTCCTGATCTATGCGGTGTGCCGCTGCTGCAGCTACCGCCGGGCTTCCAGTAGCGATCTGGCCCGAAGCCGAGGTACGTTACCGAAAGACGCATGAGTGACTACCGTTTGTCTCGTCGGGCGGCGACGGACATGGAGGCGATCGCTGATTTCTCAATCGATCGATTTGGCTTCGACCAGGCGCGACGGTACCGCGAACGCGTCGCGGATACGCCGGAGATTGGACGACGAGCTGAGCAGTTGGGGAAAGGGCTGCGGCGCGTTAAGAGATTCCCACTCTGGTTCCTACATGCCGTCCGCAGATGGCGCTCTGATCGTCTGCATTTGCACTATCGTATGGATGCCGAGAGACCCCTGTAGTCTTGCGACGGCTTACCCGACGCGGATCTCTCTGAAGACGAGCTGACGGTCGCTGGCGAGCGCACCGCTGCGCGCGTTCGGCGTGATCTTCCCCATCTACCGAGCAGGGGCGCTAGCCGCTGGCTTCTTTTCGCACCTTAGTCTAAGAGCAGACGCGAGGGTGGTGACTGGCCCGAAACCTGTCTGGACAGGCAGATTCAAGCAACTTTGGCCGCGTGAATCGGTTGACGCGGAAGCGCTTTGTTGTCAGCCTTGACGGCACGATCTGCGCGATTCCAAACGTGCCAACGCCGCGCCGGCAGTGCCGTCCGGTCGCCCTCGCGAGCGAAGCAAGGAGCGCTTCCATGAGTTTCCGAACGACTTCTTCAAGGCCTACACATGTGTTAGGTCCGGTTTGCTTCGCACTCGCCGGGTGCTGGCCGCTGATGACTTCCGCCACCCTCTTCCCCGCCGAGGTCGACGTGCTCGACCTGCTACCGGAGAACGGCGGCGACGGCAGCATCGGCATGGTGGTCATCGGTGCCCAGGCCGACGAGCGTGCGGGCATCGCCGTGAGTGGGGCGCAGGACCTGAACAACGACGGCGTTGCCGACATCGCAGTCGGTGCCGACGACTACGACTTCCCGGGCCGAACCAACGCAGGGGCCATGTTCGTGGTCTATGGCGGCCCGGCGCTCGGCGCGCAGTTCGATCTCTCGCGCTTGGAGCCTGAGCAAGCGCCTGACGGTTCCCTTGGCTTCATGATCATCGGCGCCACGGGTCAGGTGCGCTTGGGTGAAACGGTTGCCGACATCGGCGACATCAGCGGTGACGGCATCGGCGATCTGCTCTTTGGCGACCCTGAGTTCGGTTCCGTGGGTGTCAGCTACCTACTGAACGGGTTCGACGGTGTGCAACCTTTTCCCTTCGGTCCTGTGGTAGATGCCGACGAGTTCAACTTCTTCGACATCGGGTCCAACTACGTGGGTTCGGTGCCCGGTGATTCTCCCGTTGCTGGCGACGAGGAGAAGTCGGGGTCCGCGCTCGCCAACGTGGGAGACGTGAACGGCGACGGCTTCGACGATCTCGGCATCGGCGGGCCCGGTGCCGCGCTGCCGAGCGTACCGCGACCGCAGGCGACCGGCCGGGCCTACGTGGTGTTTGGACCCACCGACGAGTTGTTGAACGGCAACGATCTCCTCGAGATCACCCCCGGCGGCGGTAACGACGGCAGCCGAGGGTTCGTCGTCGACGGTTTCCTTCAACGCAGCACGGTCGGATCGTCGATCACCGGCGCCGGCGACATCAATAACGATGGCGTGGACGATGTGGCCGTCGGTGCGGCGGGACTCGGACAAGTGTTCGTGATCTACGGCAGCCGCGTGTTCAATCCCGCGCGCTACGACGTGCGGCAGTTTGCAGAAGGCGCCAACGACGGCACCTTCGGGTTTCTCATCCAATCGCTCGCCCAACCCGCGGGCCTGGGCGGGCCCATCCTCGGCGGCACCGACTTCAATCAAGACGGCCTATCGGATCTGGTGATCACCGCGTCACGTGGGCGTAACGAGGCGCCCGAGATCTTCGTACTCTACGGCCGCGATAGCGACTTTCCGCCCGCGGTTGACCTGTCCGACCTGCGCACCGGGGACGGTTCCCAGGGCACCCACATCATCGCAACGATCGACGACGTGCTGGCCTTGAGCGATCTTGCCGCCGGGGATGTGAACAACGACGGACTGGTGGATCTGGTGATCGGTGCGGGCAGCGACACCAGCGTGGATGGCCGTGCTTACGTGCTGTTCGGTAAGGCCGGAGGCTTCGCGCCCACGGTCCATCTCGCCGATCTCTTCGCGGCTAATGGCGGCGACGGCACCGCTGGATTCGTGGTGGTGAGCGGCGCCAGCATCCAGGAGCGAGTGGGCGCTTCCGTCTCTTCGGGCGGTGACGTCAACGGCGACGGGCTGCAGGACCTCATCGTGGGATCACCCACCGCGGGTGAGAACGGTGCGGCCTACGTCGTGTACGGGCGCCAGGCACCTGACCTCGATGGCGACGGCATCGACAACGGCGCCGATAACTGCACGCTAGTCGCAAATGCGGATCAGCGCGACTCGAACGGCGATGGCTTCGGCAACGTGTGTGATGCCGACCTGGACGATAACTGCATCGTCGACCCGCAGGATTGGTTCATCATGCGCGATGTGATCGGTACCGACGATGCGGATGCCGACCTCAACGGCGATGGCATCGTGAACGGCGTCGATGCCCTGACCCTGCTCTCAAACCGCTTCTCGCCGCCGGGGCCGTCGGGGGTGACGAACGCCTGCGACGCCAACTAGCAGGCGAAGGCCAAGGATCGGCAAGTTCATGCGGATGAAGAATCTCGGCGCGGCTGCGTGGCGGGTGTGCTGCCCGCTGCCGATCGCGTTCGCCCAGGTGCGCCTCGCCGCTTGCGCTCAGCCACGCCTGGTCCTCCTCTCGCTCCAGCAGTCCGCGACGCTCCAAGAGCCGTCCAACGCGCTCGACGATGCGCTCCAGTAGCTGCTGCAACTCCGCCGAAGTCGGCGACGACACCGACACGAAGCGCGGACCATCCTGGCGGTCCGCGACGTAGACGCCATCCAGAACCAGCAGGTGGAAGTGAACGTTAGGTTCAGTGCACCACCGAAGCGCTGCACCAGGGTCACCGCCCCGCCTCGGGCCCTCGCCCGCGTGTGACCGCTGCGCCCTATCAACCACGACTCGATCGCCCGCACCACCAGGCGGAGCACCGATCCCATCGCTTCGGGCTCTCGTGCGAACAGATATCGCAGCGGGAACGGTACGCTCAACACCCACTGGCGGATCGGTACCGCCGGCAGCACCTCATCCACCAGCAGCGCGGCCGTGTCCGCCATGCGCCGGGGTCCGCAGCTCGGGCACCAGCCAGCCACGGTCGGTACGGAACATCCTCGGGCTTAGCCAAGCACGCGCACGCCTAGGAGGAGTGGATGCCATCAGGGGCAGCCTTGGGCCGATGAACACAACTAGGTAGCCAATACGCTGGCTCACCGTGGCACCGCGGTGAGCCAGCCCCCTCCCTGATGGTGCCCCCGTCGCCCGACGCGGCTGTCATCTTTCGCCAGCCGTCATGTCACCAAGCCAGCGAACAAGCTTCATCGCACCTCCCCATTGGCGACACACACGCTCCCTAAGCTCGATGGCGGGCGGTAGCTCAACGTGCCACCGCCCCTCGATAACTAGCTTAAGGGGTTGTACTTCATGAAGATTTCACGTCGCGAGTTTTCCAAGATGATCGGCTCGGCAGCCGCCGCCACGGCGGTCGCACCGCTCGGTCTGCTCAACGCTCGGGTGGCGGCAGCGCAGATGAGCTGCCCGGCCGTCAGCTTCACGGTGCCTGGCTTTGGCGACCTTGCCGAAGCGGTGCCGCTCAACACGGATGCCCTGGGGGATGTGGTCGGCGCCGGCGATCTGCGCGGTGTGCCGCTGCTGCAGCTTCCGCCGGGCTTCCAGTACACGGCGATCTCCATCCGTGGCGATCAGATGAGCGATGGCAACATCGTGCCAGGCGACCACGACGGCATGGCCGCCTTCCGCACGCAGGACAACTTCGTGGCCCTCGTGCGCAACCACGAGCTCTCCATCGACGAGGACGAAGAGGGCAACCAGCTCGGCTGCCTCACCGCTAACGGCCGCCAGTACGACCGCTTCCAGGGCGCCGGTGCGGGCCTCGGCGGCGGCGGCACGTCCACGGTCATCGTCAACACGCAGGGCCTGGTGGTCGAGGACTTCGTGTCCCTCGGCGGCACGATCCGGAACTGTGCTGGCGGTCCCACGCCTTGGGGCTCCTGGCTCACCTGCGAGGAGAACGTGAGCACGCCCTCCACCGATGATCGCGCCACGCTCAAGCACGGCTACAACTTCGAGGTGCCCTCGCGCCTGCGCGAGGCGGTGGAGCCCATCCCCCTGATCGCCATGGGCCGCATGAACCACGAGGCCGTGTCCACCGATCCCCGCGACGGCTACGTCTACGAGACGGAAGACCGCGGCGACAGCGCCTGGTACCGCTTCGTGCCCAACCGCGAGCCCAGCCGCTTCGGTGATCTGCAGCGCGGCGGTCGTCTCTTCGCCATGGTGATCGACCCGGATCAGCGCGGTTGCGACGGCAGCCTGTTGCCGCTGGCAGCGCCCCAGGGCGTGGAAGTGGTGGACACGCGCGGCCTCGGCCGGGAGGCCGCCGGCAGCATGCTGCCCTTCCTCGGCATTCCCTTACGCGTGCGTTGGGTGGAGCTCGAGGACGTGGACCCCGAAGAGGACACGCTGCGCTTCGAGGCCCAGGCCAAGGGCGCTGCCATGTTCCACCGCGGTGAGGGCGCCTGGTACGCCGACGGCAAGCACTACTGGGTGTGCAGCGGCGCCGGGGATGCCGCCGAAGGCCAGGTGTGGTGCTACGACCCGATTACCGAAACCGCCACCATGATCGTGGAGTCCACCGACGAGAACCTCCTCGACGGCCCGGACAACATCACCGTGGCCCGCGACGGCACGATCTACCTGTGCGAAGACGGCAGCAGCGGCGAACCCGGCGATGCCAACTTCAGCCAGCGCATCGTGGGCGTCGACGACACCGGTGGGCTCTTCACCTTCGCCTTCAACAACTTCGACACGAGCGAATTCGCCGGCGCCTGCTTCTCGCCGGATAACCGCTTCCTGTACGTGAACTCCCAAGGCGTCGGCATCACCTACGCGATCTCACGCACCAACGGCCGACCGATCCGCCTGCGGTAACGCCGCGGCTCGTGCCTAGCACAGGCGGGCTGCACCTGAGGCAGCCCGCCCCTTCAGTCCGATTCGCCAGACCCGGGGTCAGTTTGGTCCTGCCGCAGGGCGCCGTGCAGGGCCCGCCCACGCCAACGGGCGCCGACGTAGCGATGGCACAGCCAATCCCGCCACCAGAGCACCGGACCAGCGGACGCGGCCCTTGCGGCGGTGGGTTCGCGGGGCGATAGATCGACGGGTCCACACGTCGTGCATGCTCCTCCAGCCATGGCGCCGTCCTCCTCGAGTAGTCCTGTTCATCGATGGGCATTGACGATACGGGAATACTGAAGCTATAACAGATTCAGTTTTTAGGAAATTGAACATGAACAGTTGATGGCAGCACCCCAAGACAGCGGCGATGGCTCGGCGTTTCTCTACCAGCAGGTGGTGGACCGGGTGCTGGCGCACATCGAGAGCGGCACCCTGCGCCCCGGCGATCGCCTGCCATCCTTAAGGCGCATGAGCCAGGCCGCGGGGGTCAGCGTGCCCACCGTGCGCCAGGCCTACGTGGAGCTGGAGCGCCAGCGGCGCATCGAGGCTCGCCCCCAGTCGGGCTTCTACGTGCGCCACCTCGCCCGCAACGCCCTCGTGCAGCCAGGCGCCACCGGCCCCTCGCCCAAGCCCGAGCCGTGCGTCCTGCACTGCCGCGATCTCATGGGGCGCGTCTACGACAGCATCCACCGCCAGGACCTGATGCCCCTCGGCATCGCCAACCCCACCATGGCCCGCCCGGCCACCAAGGCCCTGCAGCGCACGATGAAGCGGGTGCTCACGCGCGCGCAGAGCCACGCCCTGGATTACGCGCCCATGCTCGGCCATCCCACCCTGCGCCGGGCCATCGCCCACCACTACTTCGATACGCTCGGCGCCCACGTGGATCCGCAGGACATCTGCATTACCAACGGCGCCCAGGAAGGGCTCATGCTCGCCTTGAAGGCGGTCACCTCGCCCGGCGATCTGGTCGCCGTGGAGTCGCCCACCTACCACGGCGTGCTGGAGCTGATCGACAGCCTTGGCCTACTCGCCGTGGAGGTGGATACGTGCGCCGAATCGGGCGTCATGCTGAAGCACCTAAGCGAAATACTCACTCAGCACGAGATACGCGCTTGCGTGTTCTCCACCACCCTGCAAAGCCCCCTCGGCGTGTCGATGGCGGACGGTGAGCGGTCCGAGCTCCTCGCGCTGCTGGGCGCGCATGAGGTGACGCTGATCGAAGACGACGTCTACGGCGAGCTGCGCTTCGACGGCCATCGGCCGCGGCCGGCGCAGTTCAGCGCACCCGCTTGCCAGGTGATCACCTGCGGGTCCTTCTCCAAGACGGTGGCACCTGGCTATCGCATCGGTTGGGTGGTGATGGGTGAGCAGGCGGAGCGCATCAGCCGCTTCAAGCGCTCCTTCAGCTGCTCATCCGGCCTGCTCGCGCAGCTGACGCTGGCGGAGTTCCTGGGCAGCGGCGACTACCAGCGGCACCTGACCGCCCTGCGCCCCGTGCTGTGCCGCCACGCACAGCGCATGAGCGCCCTGGTGAGTGAGCACTTTCCCGCCTGTACGCGCGTCTCCCAACCCGTGGGCGGCTGCGTGCTCTGGCTCGAACTGCCCGACGGTCAGCGCGGGGAGACGCTCTTCGATCATGCCCTGGAGGAGGGGATCAGCCTGCTGCCGGGGCAGCTGTGCTCACCGAGCGGTCGCTACGAACACTTCATTCGTCTGAGCTATGGACACCCATGGCACGAGCGGACCGAGGCGGCGGTGCGCTGGCTTGGCGAGACCGTGTCGCGCGCCGCGAGTGCGGGTTAATCGCCGCGCACGGCCAGCAGGATCTGGATATCGCGGGTGGAGAGACCGCGGAGCACCTCTCGATCGGTCACGGACATGCCCTCGCCGGCGCGGATACGTTGCTCGAGCTTCGCCGCAATCTCCACCGTTGGCAGGTAGTAGAAGCTCGGATGCTCATCGGCGAGGCGTGCCACCATGTCTTCCAGCAAGCGGCGCTGCTGCACCGACTTGAGGTCTGCGCGCTTCTCTTCCACTGTTTCGTCCCGTTTCGACGTCGGGGGCCAACACTACACGCTAGTGTCTTGTCATGTGAGTTGGTTGAAGAATACGCACGGGGCTTTTTGTTCCTGAGTGCGGCGCGACGACGAGCGTGGCAGGCTCCACGGGAGGAGGATCAACGTGCTCAGGGGCAAAAAGCACCCGCGTATT
>JBCBZW010000134.1 GCA_039815145.1 Pseudomonadota bacterium | reverse complement strand
GCCGCACCGATCAGCGCGCGAAACCTCGGCTCAGCGAACCACCGAAGCGACGCTGTCAAGGGAGAGCAGAGCCAGGTTGATGGCCGGTGCGGACACACCGCTCTCCAGGCTCGCGGCGCGCTCAAAGTCCGCCGACGCCGTCGCCTCATCACCCGTGGCCGCGCGCAATACGCCACGATTCGACAGAGCAACGGCAAGTTCAGTGGCGTACTGGCGCTGGGCGTAGTCGCGCGCGGCGCGTGCAGACAGCGCTATCCGACGGCTCTCTAGCTTGGCGACGACCGATTCGCAGGCGGTGAACGCCTTATCGAGTTCCTCGGTTTTAGCGTAGGCAACGCACAGATTGGTCTGACCCATGACGTCATCGGCGTAGCGACGCGGCGATTGCGTAATACGTTCGATAGCCTTGGTGTAGCGACCAGCGACGACTTTGTTGCCGTAGGCAACGTCTTCGAACACGGTCATCGTGTAGGGCTTGGTGTCGGCACTGGCAGCAGCGCAGGCGAATAGTGAGAGAGCGACAGCGGCTCCCCGCAGCGTGACAAGCTTGAACCGTTTCATCGTGGATTCTCCAGCGCGGTGTGTAGATGTCAATGTGGCTCAGACACCTGAAACACTAAACAGGCCTCGAAGACCCAACAAACGAAAAAAATTGTTTTGCCAGTTGAAGAAAATTCATCCGTTGTCGGCGGAGCCCTTCCCGCGAGTCATCTGTACCGAGTTCCGCCAGCGTCACCGTTGATGTCACCCACCGCGCTGACCGGCGCCCCTTGGGCGTGGTCGTCATCGGATAAGGTCAGGACGCCGCCGAGCGAGCCGTCCCCAACGCTCTCCGGCAGCAACGCGGACAGATCGATCTCCGCTGGAAAGCTGCCGCCCGCCTGCCCAAAGACGATGTAGGCCTGCCCTTGATTCGGCTCATGTCGTCGTCCATGGCCAGCTCCTCACCCGCCCTTAGCCGGTTTTTAGCCGCGTCCCGTTCTTAGTAGTAGTTCGCCGACTCGCGCACCGCTGGGCGCTCCACAGCGCGAGCGAGTCGTGGATGGCGCTGTCGCAACAGGGCTCGAGCAATCACCCCAGGTGGCGGCGCACCTGTGAGTTACCTAGGAGACAAACACCATGCACTCTAGAAACCTGTCCGTTGCTTTGCGCGCCATCCCCGGCGCATTGATAGCGTCGCTGTTACTCACGACGCAGGCATTCGCCTTGGAGTATGGGGAGTGGATCATCGGGATCGAGTACAGCGGCAGCAACCACGGCTTCGCTGACGGTGAGCGTGTGCAGGTTGAAGGGGTCGGTGCGCCCGGAGATGCGATTACGCAGCAGGAGACCTTCCAGGCGGATCTCGGCGCCGGGCGCATCGTCAACGGAGAGATCAACGGTGGCGTCACCCTCAGCCTTAGTGAGACCGCGTTCTCCGTGGAGCTGACCGTCTCCGCGCAAACGACCTGCGAGGATCCCGAAATCGGCACCTGCGCTCGTTCCCTGAGGCACGACGGCGACTTGGAGCTGTTCTTTAGCGTTGTCGAGGACGCGGAGCTGCACTTCACCGGCACCTGGGAGGGCAGCGATGGGGGTGGCGTCAGCCTCGTCGATTTCGCTTCCCTGGAACTGGTGCGCCTGACGGGCAACCCCTTCAACCCTCGCGAGCTGGTGGTCGTCAACACGAACGCCGGCGAGCAGGGAGTCTCGTCGGGCACGATCGACGAAGTGGTGCTCCTAGAGGCCGGTGAGACGTACCAACTGAACATGCGCAATAGCACCGAGAGCGGAGATGGTCCGGACCAGGGAAGCATGGTGTTCTCCGGCACCATCTTGGGCGCTGACGCCCCGGTCGCGGGCGCCGTTGAGGATGTCTCTCTGATCACCGTTATCTGTCGAAACCTGGCGAGTGGTCAGTCCGTTACCGCTTCCTCGCCGGACGGATCGAGCTGGAACTGCTCCGATGCTGGGCTCGTCGCTGATAGCGGCGACCGAGTGCTGCAGATCGCTGTCGGCACCGTTGGCTGCGAATCAGATCCGTGCAGCGTAGGTGGCTCTACGAACGGCGTGGATGGCCTCGTCACGGTGTGCCGAAACCTGGTGTCAGGCGATTCAGCCAACGCACAAATCGTCGACGGCGGCTGGGCTTGCCCCCTCGAGCTCGCCAATGGGGCGATCGCTTTGCAGGTGGTCGTAGGTGACGTGCCTGCCGGCGCGGCGCCTAGGTTTCACTGAAGACGACTACGGCCGGGATAGTGGGAGCACGCGTACTACTCGATCGAGTGCTGATCAAAGAAGTCCATAATCAAGGGCCAGGTTTGATTCAGCCTGTAGGTGTGCCCCATGGTAAGGCGACAATCGAGCACTCGGGGCCAGCCGGCGTCGCCAGCGCAGTAGCTGCGACAGTCCGTCTGAGCACGCCCATCGTCGAAGCGGATTGCATCGCCGGTGACGCTGCAACCGTGGGCCTGTGCCCAGACGCGAGTGATGGCCGTCGCACTGGCGTAATAGAAAACATCCCCATCGGAGGTGACCGTGTAGTAGGGGTTGCGCCAACGACCAGGAGGTACAGTCGTATCCCGCCTTCCGGTGACCAGCAGCACTGGCAGATCCCCCGGCTTTCCCGGGCCAGCCAGGTAAGCTCGATGCGGTAGCCCAATGAGCGGCGCGATGGCTCGGAAGGTAGGGGCGCCAGCCGGCGCCTGCCCAAGCGACCAAGTGAACATACCCCCATTCGAGCCACCCGAGGCGAACACGTTATCCAGATCCACACACAACCTGGCGCCGACATGTCCCGTAAGCGCCACCGCGAACGCGACATCATCGCTCTGGCAGTGCGTCCAGGAGCATTCGTTGGCAGCCGTCTCCGCACATGACGGGTAAGTGTAGTCGGGCGTCATCTGAGGGTCGCAGATGGCGGCGGTGTCGCCTGGGACGTCTCGATTGAACCCGTCCCCATCCAGACCCGAGGTCGAACCGGGAAACGACCAGGCATTGAGCCTTCTATCCGGCGCGCCGGAACCAAGGCCACGCGGCGCGACAAGAATGTACCCGCGGGCGTCAGCTTCAGAGGTGACCTTGGCGTTGTCGAGAAACTCGTTCTCGTTGCCGCCCCAGCCGTGAAAGATCGTGATGAGCTTCGAAGGTTCGTTGAGGTCGTAGCCCTGTGGAACATGCACGCGGAAGATACGCGTGAGCCCATCGTGTTCCATCGTGTAGGTACCGCTCTCCAGCTCCTCGGACCCACACCCGGGGCTTGGGGTCATCGCCATCGCCGGCGTCGAAAGACAAACGCAGCTGGCGAGGAGAGCGACTACGCCGCGTCGCAGGGTCACGGATCTGCCACGGGCACGTCGGTGATCACCACGCCGTCCCGGATCTGAATGCGTTGCGGTTCCGCGTCCCACCCTGCGTGGACGTTGAGAACGCCGGTGTACCAGACGGCATGGATTGGATACGGCTGCCCCAGGCGGAGGGCGCGCGCCGGGACAGCCCTGGCACTATCGGCTAAGCAAGGGTCTACTAGCAGTTTGGTTAGTAACAGCTTCTTCGCCCGTATCGCCCAGAACGCCTGATAGCCCCGCCAACTGGCTGAACATCGCGCTTCGGGGATTCGCAGGGCCGACTCCAGAAACGAGCGGGAGTAGAGTTGCTCGAGCGGCAACTCTCTGATGTCGAGTTTCTTTCCCTTGTAGGTCAGTGCATCGTCAATCTGCATGGTGGCGTGCGTCACGACCGACCACACCAGGCACCCGACGATGGCAACGATCCGGAGCGTGCTCGAGAAGGAGCACACCCGTTGGCGTATGGTCATACTGAAGCTCTCCTGATTTACCGGTTCCGCGTTGCGGATAGTCGCTTGGCCAACCAGCGTCATGCGCAGGCCATTGGCGAAGTGCCCGGACAGCTCGACGGCCGTGTGCCCACGCACAGTAGCGAATCTCCGTACAAGGTAAATCAAGCGTGAGCGTTGCGCCAATGCACCAACGGCCTTGCGACGGGCATGAGCGACACTCCCCGTTCGATGGACAGGCCACTAGTCTATACTCGGCGCGATGAACACCCCCCTGGATCAACGCGTGGCGCTGGTCACCGGCGCCTCCAGCGGCATCGGCACCGCCGTGGCGACAGCCCTCCTCGAGCGTGGCACCAGAGTGGCGCTGCTCGCGCGCCGCCAAGAGCGTTTGACGCAACTCGCCGCCGCCCACGACCCGCAGCAATCCCTAGTCTGTTCGGCCGACTTGCGCCAGGAGCACGAAATCCGCGGCGCGTTCCGGGCGATCCGCGACGCATGGGGCGGTGTCGACATCCTCATTAACGCGGGCGGCCTGGGTCGCCGCGCGCCGCTCACCGGCGACCACGCCGACGCCTGGCGCGAGATGCTCGAGGTCAACGTCCTCGGGTTGTGCATCTGCACCCAGGAGTCGATCGCCGACATGCGCGAACGCGGTGACCACGGCCATGTCGTGCACATCTCCTCGATGGCGGCGCATCGTGTGCCCGGTGGTAGCGGCGTCTACTCGGCGACCAAGTTCGCCGTTCGCTCGCTCACCGAAGGGCTGCGCCAGGAACTACGGGAGCTGGGCAGCGGCATTCGTATCACGGCCGTGAGCCCGGGCTACGTCGAGACGGAGTTCGCCCAGGTGTTCGAAGGGTCCCGTGACGCGGCGGCCGGCACCTATGGCCACTATAAGGTGATACAACCTGAGGATGTCGCGGCCACCGTGATGCACGCCCTCGAGGCGCCCGCCCACGTGGCCATTCACGACATCCTCATGCGCCCGACCGATCAGCCCACGTAGGCCCGAGCCCTGGGAGGGGCGGATCGGGAGGAGATTAGCGGAGCGATGAACTCCTTGGTGGGCCTCTTCCTACTCTCCTGGTTCCTCACGCAATCCGCGTCGGTGCTCCTGCTGCACCTGGGCGGACGGCTTGCCGGCTGGACGCCGCTGATGAGGGTCGGCGAGTTGGCTCACCGCCAGAAGCTCCAGGCACTCGATCGGACCTGGCCGCTGACGCGCGTTCGCCCCGCCATAGCACGTCAGGATCTCCAAGCGTGCACGCTGATCTTCTCGGGTCTGATCGTGGCCAAGTCGCTGGGAGCGCTGCTCCTGGGGGTGGTGACCGTCTTCTGGCTGCCGTTGGCCAGCCTGCTGGTGCCGTCGATCATCACCGCCCACGACCCGGACGACGCGCTCCTGCGCCGCTGGACCCATCGCGTTGCCCTGTGGCAGGTGACCAGTCACACCTTGGCTGCGGCCCTGGGGTTCAGCCTATTCGTGGCAGGGCCAGGCCGTGGAGAGGGCCTACGGCTGGTGCTGGCATCAAACCTGGCCGTTGTAGCACTGGTGCTGGGCGCTTCGGTCGGATCTGCAGTCACGGCTGGGCGACTCGAGGCACGCGGCGTACTCGAAAGGGGGATCTGACGGGCGCTCCGAATTGCGGATCGATCTGATCCATCCGCTTGAGCCCTGACCCGGTGCGCGGATGTCCCTGACGGACAACCGCGTGCGATAATCGCCGATTACCCGCTAGCCACACCCACGCCGAGAGGACCCGCATGGCTCAGTACGTCTACACCATGAACCGCGTCAGCAAAATCGTGCCGCCCAAGCGCACGATCCTGCGCGACATCAGCCTGAGCTTCTTCCCCGGCGCCAAGATCGGCGTGCTCGGCCTGAACGGCGCGGGCAAATCCACCCTCCTGCGGATCATGGCTGGCGTGGACAAGGAAATCGACGGCGAGGCCCGGCCCCAGCCGAACCTATACGTGGGCTACCTGGAGCAGGAACCCCACCTCGATCCGGAGAAGGACGTGCGCGGCAACGTCGAGGACGGCCTCGGCGAGATCAAGCGCCAGCTCGATCGCTTCGACGAGATCTCCATGAAGATGGCCGAGCCCATGTCGGACGATGAGATGAACGCCCTCCTCGAGGAGCAGGGCAAGCTCCAGGACGCCATCGACTCGGCCGGTGGCTGGGAGATCGACCGCAAGCTCGAGATCGCCGCCGACGCCCTGCGCCTGCCGCCCTGGGACGCGGACGTGACCAAGCTCTCCGGCGGTGAGCGCCGCCGCGTGGCCCTGTGTCGCCTGCTGCTCTCGGAGCCCGACATGCTGCTCCTCGACGAGCCCACCAACCACCTCGACGCGGAGTCCGTCGGCTGGCTGGAGCGCTTCCTCGAGCGCTACGAGGGCACCGTGGTGGCAGTGACCCACGATCGCTACTTCCTCGACAACGTCGCCGGCTGGATCCTCGAGCTCGACCGCGGCCACGGCATCCCCTGGGAGGGCAACTACTCCACCTGGCTCGATCAGAAGGAGAAGCGCCTGGCCCAGGAGGAGAAGGAGAACGACGCCCGTCGTAAGGCGATGGAGAAGGAGCTCGAGTGGGTGCGCTCGAACCCGAAAGCGCGTCAGGCCAAGAGCAAGGCCCGCCTGGCCCGCTTCGACGAGCTGCAAAAGCAGGACTTCCAGAAGCGCAACGAAACCCAGGAGATCTACATCCCGCCCGGCGAACGCCTCGGCGATCAGGTGATCGAGGTCGAGAACCTGCGCAAGGGCTTCGGCGACAAGCTCCTCGTGGACGACGTGAGCTTCTCCATCCCGCCAGGCGCGATCGTCGGCATCATCGGCCCGAACGGCGCCGGTAAGACCACCCTGTTCCGCATGCTCACGGGCGTGGAGCAGCCGGACAGCGGCGAGGTGCGCCTCGGCAGCACGGTGAAGCTCGCCTACGTGGACCAATCCCGCGACGACCTGCCGGACGACAAGACCGTGTGGGAGACGATCTCCGACGGCCTCGATCTGATCAAGGTGGGCACCTACGAGACGCCCTCACGCGCCTACTGCGGTCGCTTCAACTTCAAGGGCAGCCAGCAGCAGCAGTTGGTCGGGGACCTCTCCGGCGGTGAGCGCAACCGCTTGCACCTGGCACGCCTGCTGAAGTCCGGCGGCAACGTCCTGCTCCTCGACGAGCCGACCAACGACCTCGACGTGGAAACGCTACGCGCCCTGGAAGAAGCGCTGCTGGCCTTCCCCGGCTGCGCGGTGGTGATCAGCCACGATCGCTGGTTCCTCGACCGTATCGCCACCCACATCCTGGCCTTCGAAGGCAACTCCAAGGTGACGTTCTTCAACGGCAACTACACGGAGTACGAAGAGGACCGTAAGGCGCGCCTGGGTGATGAGGCGAAGCAGCCGCATCGGGTGCAGTACAAGTCCCTCACGGGCTGATCGCGAAGGGGGAGCGAGGGCAGCTAACGCTTCCCCTCGCTTCCGCGTTCACGCATCTCACGCCGACGCATCGGCATACCGTCGATGAGGGCGAACACCCCCGCGATATCCAGGCTCGACGTGCGCAGCTTCACGCCGCCGTCCTTACCGATGAGCACCACGCGTTCACCTCGCGCGAGGCCCCTCAACCCGCGTTCGCCGAACCCCTCGGCCAGCGGACCGGGGTAATTGGACTGCACCTCACCGTCACGGACGACGAACCACAGCGTGTCGCGCTCACGAAAGGCAGTCGCCTGCTCCCGCAACAACGCGGTGTCGTCGCGCGCGGGGGCTTCGTCGAACACCAGCAACACACGATACTCCCAGCGGAGCTGACTCAGCGCAGCCAAGGTCGGCACATTCGACGGTGACTGAGCGAGTAGCATAGCGCCGGGCCACGTAAGGGCGGCGAGCAAGATGCTGAGGGTGAATCGACGGCGCACCGTCATCGAAACTCCGGCGCCGCGAAGTCCGTGGCGGCATGCACCTGCCACTCGAACGCCTCCTCAGCCGCGTAGCGCACCTCGCTGTACAGCTGGTGACCGTTACGGCTATTGGTGAGCATGACGATGCCGTCACCGCTGTCGAGGTGTCCCTCGATCCAGGCGCGATAGCTATCGTTGGCGCCACCGTGATGGAACACGCGGTTGGTGCCCTCGCCGTTCAAGCGCGGTCCGAGCCCGTGCCAGCTCTGCGGCACGCGCTGCATCATGTCGGTGATGATCGCCTCGGGCAGGAAGTCGTCGTCGCCGCGGGCCGTGTTGATGAGGGTGGCGACGAAAGCGCCAAGGTCGTTCGCACTGGTCCACAGACCGGAGGCCGCCATCTCCGGCATCGCCTCCCAACCGCGCGCCAGGGCCGTCGGTTCACCGTCACCGTTGTGGGCGCGCGCGATGTTGCCGTGACTTGCCGGCAGCGGATTGACGAAGGTGCTGCGGGTCATGCCGATGGGGTCGAGCACGTAGCGCCTCGCGGCATCGACGTAGGTGAGGCCGGTCACATCCTCCACCAGCACCTGGCTCACGGTGATGCCACCGCCCGAGTAGTCCATACGCGTGCCGGGCGTGAAGGTCACCCGCACGGGTCCGTGCTTCGCCGGTCGTTCGCCGTTCAAGGTCTGCAACGCCGTCGGTAAGGCGCTCCCGGGTTGGAAATCACCGAAGCCGTGCTGATTGAAGCCGGCGGTGTGCGACAAGATGGCCCGCAGCGTCACCGGTTGCCGGCGCGTATGGCGACTCTCCTTCACCTGCCACGAGCTGAGGTGATCATTCACGTCCGTATCGACGTCCACCTTGCCCTGCGCCTGCAGGCGCAGCACCAGGGCCGCGTTCACCACCTTGCTCACGGAACCGACGGAGAAGACCGTGTCCGCATCCACGGGCATGTCCTCGCCGGCGAGCTTGGTCCCATAGCCTCGCGCCCACACCACTTGCCCGTCTTCGAGGATCGCCACGGCGACTGCGGGCACGCCGTGGTGAGCGAGTCGCTCCTCGATCGTGTAGCGGGAGGCGTCGGCATCGCTGCGGGACGTGCGCGCCACCAAACCGCGCTCGAAGGCTTGGATGCGAGCATGGTCAGGCGGATAGGACTCAGCCGCACAGAGCAACGGCACACACAGGATCAACCCGCCGACAGGCGCAAATAATCTCGACAGCACGGATCAACTCCTCAACGATGGACTCTAGTGCGATGCAGGATAGATAGAATTGGTCGCTCACGGGCGCGTGCTCTGGGGATCACCTATCCGCGCCCCCGATCTCGTCGCACCGCAAGCGTCGTATTTTCTGGATCCGCACCGCCCAGCACGGGAAGCCTTGCGCACTAAGAGGTGTTGCTCCACGCTGCCCAAATGACGGCGCACCTATCGAAAGTACTCCTCGTCGAGGACGATGATGTCGATGCGGCGGTGGTGACGCGACTGCTCACACTCAAGGCACCACCGTCCACGGAAATCACCGGCTTCGAGGTGGAACGGCGACATCGCCTGGACACCGCCCTGGAGGTGGCAACCAAAGGTGACATCTCAGCGATTCTGCTGGACCTCGGGCTACCAGATTCGCAAGGCTTGGACACCGTTCGCCGCATGCTGGACGCTGCGCCACGCCTGCCACTCCTCGTGCTCACCGGATCGGACGACGAGCAGCTGGCGATCGAAGCCGTGCGAGAAGGCGCGCAGGACTACCTGTACAAGACCGATCTTGCCGCCCACGCGCTGTCGCGCGCCATCGAGTACGCGATCGAGCGCAAGCAGGCCTCCGACTCGCAGCGTCGCATGGACCAGAGAATGCTGGCCGCTCAGAAGCTCGAGAGCCTCGGCGTGCTGGCCGGGGGCATCGCGCACGACTTCAACAATCTCTTGAGCAGTGTTCTCGGGTACGCGGCGCTCGCCCTGGAGCAGATTCCCGAGCACACCCCGTACCGGCGAGACATCGAACAGATCCAACGCGCCTCCCAGCGTGCAGCCGAACTCACTCGCCAGCTCCTCGCCTACTCGGGCAAGGGGCGCTTCGTGGTGGAAGCGATCAACCTCTCCACCCTGGTGAGCGAGATGACAGACCTCGTCAGCCTCTCGACCCAGCGTCAGGTCAGCATTCGCTACGAGCTGGCCCCATCGCTGCCCACCGTCAGGGCCGACGCCACCCAGCTGCGCCAGGTGGTGCTGAATCTGATCAGTAACGCCGCCGAGGCCTCGCCCAAGAACGGTGTGGTCACGATCTTCACCGGCAGCATGACGATCGATGACGCCTACCAGCGCGAGCTTCAGCTGGCAGAGTCCGTCGCCAACGGCGAGTACGTGTTCTTGGAGATCTCCGATGCGGGCGGCGGCATGAACGAGTCGACCCGCTCTCGAATGTTCGACCCCTTCTACTCGACCAAACGCTCTGGCCGAGGCCTGGGCCTGGCCGCCGTTCTAGGCATCGTGCAGGGACACCGCGGAGCGATCAAAGTCTATAGCCAGGAAGGCAAGGGAACGACCATCAAGGTGCTCCTGCCCGCTGTCGACGAGACGGCGGCTAACCCTGTCTCCATGCCGGGGAGCTTCGAGTGGGAAGGCAGCGGCACGGTCCTCGTCGTGGACGACGAGCCCGACGTGCGCGAGGTGTCACGCGCGATACTCGAGCGCTTTGGCCTGACGGTGATGGTCGCGAGCGGCGGCGTCGCCGGCGTCGAGATGTTCCGCGAGCATCACCCTGAGATCGACGCGGTGCTCCTCGACATGACGATGCCGGACATGGACGGCGCGTCCGTGTTTCAGGAGATACGTCGAATCGATCCCGGGGTGAGGGTGGTGCTGACCAGCGGCTACAACGAACAAGACGCGGTCAGCCGCTTCGCGGGCAAGGGCCTCGCTGGGTTCCTGGCCAAGCCGATCCAGCTGCGCGAGCTCGGGTCGGCGTTCCGCAAGATCCTAGGGCAGTAGCCCTTTCCCAAGATCTCCTGCAATACGCGTGCGGGGGCGACTGCTTGTGGCCGCCCCCGAACGCGGGTCGAGGGGCTTTCGCCCCCCGGCCACTCGGATCCCTTACTGGGCGGCCGAGGAGTTGCTCGGGCCGACGATGCCCGGGTTCAGGGTGCACGCCCCCTGGGTGATCGCGATGGGGGTGTCGTCCTGCAGGAACGTGGGAATGCCTGCGTCGATGGCGATCAGGTCACCGGTGGCCGTCGCGAAGTTGAACAGCCACACCCAGGCATCACGGCCTAGGGCGAGCGCCACGTCACAGCCCGCCTGAGCAGAGCAAGCGGACAGCCAGTTGCCGTCGCCACGGTTACGGGTCACGTTCATCGCGCTATCGGAACCCGCACAGTCGTAGTTCTTCCACGTACCTTCCACACCCACGCCCTGAGTGATGTTGATTTCGAAGCCGTCGCAGAAGTTGACGAAATCCACACACAGGGTCTGAGCGTTGGCACCGGCTGCACTCAGCAGCAAGGCCGCCATCAAAGCGATCTTCTTCATGGGTCTCACCTTCTTGTAATAGTTGTTGAGCGCAAGCATGCGCCACAGGTCAGCGCGCGTACCGTGTTTATTAGTGATGTTGATCGGTACCGAGCGCCACCCCAACGGTACCCAGATCCCTGGAGGCGGTGTCAACAGCTCTGAGGATCAGGGCATAAGATCAATCGCCCAGCACCGATACGTGCGGGCAACTACGTTTGCGCTCAGGCCAATTTTGAGGAATTCCCGATACCTACGCGGACGGCCGCCAGCGCAGGGTCACGCCCGCGGACGGATCACCTCCGCCCGCGGGCGTAGTGCTCATACGCGGGCGCGCGCGAGCCTCGCAGGGGATTTGACGGAACCTAAGAGGATGTGACGCAGGTCACGCACTCGGTGCGTGTGATGACTAGGTCGCTCGCGGCCGACGCCTCAGGCACCAGAGGCTCACCAGCCCGCTCACGACCAGAGGGAACCCCGCCGGCAAGGGAACGGGTGAGGGTTGACCATCGGGCAAGACGACCACGATGCGCGACCCCGAACTCACCCCACCGTTGATCCAAGCGATGTCCAGTGAAGACAGCCCGGACGCATCGAACAGCGAGTACTCGAAGGGGTTGTCGCCGTTACCCGGAAACACGGAGGTGAGTGTGCCGTCGCCCGCGTTGTAGATCGGAAACTGCGACATCCCACCCGCCTGGGTTTCCCCCTGCGCGAGCAGGGTCAGAAAGCCGATGTCGCTGGCGATGCGGAATATCTCCATGCGGAAGTCTAGATCGAAAGCCAACAGCTGCGCCCCCAGAGGAAGGGGCTCGGAGAACTGAATCTGCGCGCGCAGATCGGCCGGGCCCGCTCCTGATTGGAACTGCAGGGTAGGAAATACGTCAGCGTAGGCCGCGACGAATACGGGATCGGTCGCGGTGTCTTCGGACGGTTGGATGAAACCCTCGGTCTCCGTCTCCGTAACGACGAAGGTGATGGTCCCGAGCGTGCCGTTTTCCCAGTCCGCGAACAGGGGCGCCGCATGCGCCGAGGCGCCGACGAAGACGCCGAGCAATGCGACGGTAGCGCCAAGATTCCAAAACAGCGGGCGCATGGGTGACTCCTTCCATGGCGATCGGTGGTGTTAGTCCGTAGCTAGCACGGTATCCCAGGAGATTTCAATCGTGCATCGCACTGCGAGCGCGCAACTCGAGGCGGAATGGCCTGCAATACGCACGTCGATTAACTGTTCTAAGCGACAGGTACGTCGCCCACCCATCAAAGATCCGTCGGCGCGGAAATTGCAATCGACCAGCGGGTCACCGACCATGCCGCCATGAAGATACATACCCCCGCCCCCCCCGTGTCAGTCGTCGTGTTGACGGTGCTGGCGCTCTGGGCGCCCGAGAGCGCGCGAGCGGCCGACACGCCCGCCCAATGCTCCGCGCAGCTCGGGTCGATAGCACTGTCACCGCAGGGCGCCGTGCGCGAGCTCAGCAAGGCGCCTCGCTACACGCAGGGCTTGGTGGTGCACGAAGACCGCCTGTATGAGAGCGCGGGGATGTTCGGTCACTCGGGCGTGTACGCCCTGGCCCTCGATGGCAGCGACGAATCGCGCCTGACCACCCTCGACGAATCACGCTTCGGCGAGGGCCTCGCCATCCTGGGTGACCGCGCCTACAACCTCACCTGGCGCGCGCAGGTGGCCTACGTGTTCGACCTGCAGGGCGACGGCAGCTTCGAGCCCGCGGAACCGACCACGCTGCCCTACGAGGGCGAAGGCTGGGGGCTCACCCCGTACGAGGGGCAACTCCTGCTGAGCGACGGCACCGCCACCGTTCGCGTGGTGGACCCGGAGGACTTTTCGGTCACCAGACAGATCGACGTGCGGGCGGGGAACCGGCCCGTTGCGGGTCTCAACGAGCTCGAGACGGTCGGCGATCAAGTGCTGGCCAACATCTACGGGCCCCCACTGATCGTGGCGATCGATCCGCGCACCGGGTGTGTCACCCTGGCGATCGATGCTTCAGCCCTGGCGAAGGATGTCCGCCCCCTCCTCTCCACGGGGCCAGGAGCTGTGTGCGGCAGCTTCGGCTGCACTGCCAACGACTACGTGCTGAACGGCATCGCCTACGACGCTGAGCGCG
>JBCBZW010000133.1 GCA_039815145.1 Pseudomonadota bacterium | reverse complement strand
GCGATGCCCCAGGCGATACTGGAGCGGTCAGCGACCCCGAGTACAACGGCGGTCTTGTTGGTTAAGTCCATCGGATCGTCTCCCAGCTGCTTTCTTTATGTTTTAGAGTGGTAGGCACCCACGAGCGGGCCAACACGGTAGCTCGCGCGGTGCCTCAGCTTCAAGGGAGCGGGTCCCGCCGGCGCTGGCAGGGTGTGCTTGGGGTGGCTGCTGACCCTCCAGCTTGGAAACGCATGACCCTCGAAATCGGCCTGGTCTTCTCAATTCTGGCCATGGGCTTGGTGATGTTCATCACCGGCTGGGTGCGGATCGACCTAGCTGCCATGACCGTGCTCAGCGCGCTGGCGCTTACCGGATTGGTCGGTCCCGAGGAGGCCTTGGCGGGGTTTTCCAGTCCCGCCGTGGTCACCGTCTGGGCCATGTTCATCATGAGCGAAGGGCTGATTCGCACGGGCGTAGCGCGGATTTTCGGCCGTCAGGTGCTGAAGCTCGCGGGCGGCGGCGAGCGTCAGGTGATCATGGTCATCGTGCTGTCGAGCGGTGCGCTCTCGGCGTTCATGAACAACATCGCCGTCGTCGCCCTCATGCTGCCGGTGGTCATGGACGTCTCGCGCGTCGTCTCGATCGCGCCCTCTCGTCTGCTGATGCCGCTCTCCGCCGGCACGCTCCTCGGCGGAATGACCACGCTGATCGGCACGCCGCCCAATCTCCTCGCCAGCCAGGCCCTGGGCCGCGCCGGTTTTACGGAGTTCGGGGTCTTCGACTACACCCATGTGGGCCTCCCGGTGCTGCTCGTGGGCAGCGTGTTTCTGGCGCTGGCGGGGCCGGCGCTCCTGCCGGAGCGAGACACGGGCGCTGAGACGCGCCATCGACGTCGGGGAAATCTCGCTCGCCAGTACAAGCTGCACGAGCGCTCGGCGATCCTGCGAATCCCCGACGACTCGGTGCTCATCGGGCGCACGCTGGGGGCGACCCGCCTGTCCCGGGCCTTGGGCCTGGTGGTGGTGGGCATCTTCGAGCACGGACGACTGATCCACCTGCCCGCGCCGGATCAGGTGCTTCGACGCGGCCATCGACTGCTGGTCCAAGGACGCCTCGATCAGCTGGAGGAGCTGCGGCGCTGGAAAGACTTTCAGATCGAGCGTGAGGTGTCCCTGCTGCGCAAGCGTCTGAACGAGGAGTTGGTGCAGCTGGAGGTGACGGTGTGCGACTCCTCGCCGCTGGTGAGCAAGGTGTTGGATCCCGCTGCCCTGCGCCGGCGCTTCGACCTCAATGTGGTGGCCCTGCGGCGGGATGGTCACGTCGTTCGCCAGGATCTCGGGACCCAACTAGTGGAAGCGGGTGACACACTGCTCCTCGAAGGCGTGGGCGAGCGGGCTGAAGAGGCGCGTCGTTCGGAGCACTTCACCGAGGGGCCGCCGCACGAGAGCGTGGAGAGCGAAGAGCTGCGGCAACGCTACCGCCAGCGCGATCGTATGTTCTCCCTGCTGGTGCCCGAGGGGTCGAGCTTGGTCGGCGCCTCCCTGGAGTCGAGTCGTATCGGCTACGCCTTCGACTTTCGCGTGCTGGGCCTCGTACGCGAGGGCAAGGTGCAGCTGATGCCCTCGCCCGACGAGACCCTGCAGGCGGGAGATCGGATCCTGGTCCAGGGGCGTCTGCGCGACCTGCTGGTGCTGCGCGGTCTACAGGAGCTGGATCTGGAGCAGGTCGCGGAACCTGACCTGGGCGTCCTCGAATCGGAGGCGGTCGGGCTCATGGAGGTCGCCCTGTCGCCGCGCTCGCGCCTGGCGAACATCACCCTGGCGGAGCTGCGCTTCCGCCAGCGCTTCGGGGTGGAGGTCCTGGCGATCTGGCGCGAGGGGACGGCGCATCGTTCGGCCCTGCGCGCGATGGACCTTCGCTTCGGCGATGCCGTGTTGCTGATCGGTCCACGGGAGAAGTTGCGGATGCTCGAGCGCAGTGAGGAATTCCTCATGCTCACCCAGCCCGCCGATGAGGAGCCCGTGAGCGCCCGGGCGCCGCTCGCCGCCCTCATCCTGCTGGCGGTGCTGCTGCCCGTGTTGTTGGGTTGGCAATCGATCGGGGTGGCCGCCGTGATCGGGGCCACGGCCATGCTACTCACCGGGTGCCTGACCATGGACCAGGCTTACCGAGCCATCGAATGGCGTGCGATCTTCCTGATCGCCTGCATGTTGCCCCTGGGGACGGCCTTGCAGACCACCGGGGGCGCCGAGTGGGTAGCGCAGGCGCTGGTCGGGAGCCTTGGGGGATTGGGCGGCTGGTGGGTGGTCGGTGGCCTCTACCTGCTGACGGCTTTGTCGACCCTGGTCATTCCCACCGCCGCATTGATCGTGCTGATGGCGCCGATCGCCATCGCCGTCTGCGCGGCGGCCGGCGTCTCGCCGCAGACGGGCATGATGGCCATCGCCCTGTCCTCGTCGGCCTGTTTCTCGAGCCCAGTCTCCCACCCTGCCAATCTGCTGGTGATGGGTCCCGGAGGCTATCGGTTCAGCGATTACCTGCGCCTCGGTGTGCCGCTCACGCTGGTCGTGATGCTGGTGGTGATGACGCTGTTGCCCTTCGCCTGGCCGTTGAGCTGAGGGTAGGGAATCTCTGCACAAGTTCGCGCGCCTTGATCTCGTGTCGCTGGACGCACGGGGCCGCCGACCGAACTTGTGCAGGGCTTCCCTAATGGAAGGAAAACGCGCCGAAGCCGATGGCCCGGTTGGGGTCGCCGCCGATGCAGTCGGCGGAGTTGCGCATCGCGAGGGTGCTCGCTCGTAGGTGCCGTCGTGCGGCGAGGCGCAGCAGCGACCGCATCGCGCGATAGCTGCAGGCGTGGCGGTGTTCGATCGCCTCCGGGGCGCCGCGCTCGACGGCGAGGCGTGTTTCCTCGTCGAGGCGGCGCGCCGTGTCGTACTCGTTGTAGCGGCTGAGGTCGCTGCTGAGCACGAGCACGGTGTCTGGGTCATCATCCCAGGCGGCGTCGATCACCCGTTCGCACTGGGCGTCGTCTGAATCACCTATTAGTATCGGTAGCAGGGCGAAGTCGCCGAGCAGGCGCTGTAGGAAGGGTAGCTGCACCTCGATCCCGTGCTCGTCCCGATGTGGATCATCGAACAGCCGAACGCCGTGCTCGTCCACCAGACGACGCCGCCAGTCGTGATCGATCCTGGTCGCTCCGAGCGGGGTGAGCAGTGCATCGCTGGAGGGTACGGCCATGCCCGAGAGGCCATCGCGGTGCGTGCTCGAGATCAGGAGCACTCGGCGGATGCGCTGGTGGTCCGGGCCGAGGGCGGCGAATCCGTGGGCCGCGATCGGGCCGCTGTAGCGATAGCCTGCGTGGGGCACGATGATAGCTCTCGCTGCGCTTGGCGTCGGCCCGCGCACGGTGCTCAGGCAATCGTCGACCGCCCGCCGCAACGCCTGGGCGCCAGCCGGGTAGAACAGGCCAGCGGCACTGGCATCGCGAAGGGCGGGCCGGGTGCCGATCAGGTCTGCGCGGTGAGTAGGCATGGCCCAGACTATGCCCCGCTCGCCCCTGCTCCTGTCAAAAGGGCGGCGACCTGTCACGCGACACAGGGTGCTTAGAACCGATCGACTTCTGTCGTTCAGCGGTGACATGCCGTACGAAGGCGGCTTCATAGGGGCCGTTCAACGCAGTTTCGGTGAACTGGCCTGGGCCGAGTGCAATATGCCTGTGGGCCTCTTCACAGACGTTTTGCCGCCCTGACCGTACGCTCTGCACCATGACCGCGAAGTTCTACATGCAGTTCGTACTCGACGAGGGTATGGACCGCGACCCGGCTCAGTACTGCGGTGTCGTGGAGGTGGAGAACCTCTTCGGCCCACTGGGACTGGAAGAGCTGGAGTCCCTGTTAGCCGAAAATTTTGACGTGGATTCGCACGACGTGCAGGTGATCCACTACGCGCGACTGCACTGAGTCGCGCGCACCATGCCGCCCGCGCCAGGCCTGGCGCGGGCTCGAATTGCGGACCTGGTTCACAGTTCCAGGTGGCCTATGTCAAAGGCCTCTCCTCTCCCAGTTAAGGTACGTTGAACGGCTGGTCTGACCGCACATCAGCGGGTCCATCGACAAGCCTTGTTTACCGCCCTCGCTACCTGCTACTACTGGTTGTATGAACAGTCTTGCGCGCGAGAACCTCGAGTTGCGCAGCCAGCTCGAACAGCTTCAACGCACTGCCCAACTCAACCACGAGGCAGGCCGCCGTGCCGCCCAACGCGAGCACCGCCTGCTCTGTGCCGAGGGGCTGGCTGCCCTGCTCGATGAACTAGCGGTGAGCGCCCAGCGCCGCTTCAAGGTCACGGCAGCCCAGCTGGTGCTGATAGATCCTGAGCACGAGATCCGCCATCTCCTCGCGGCGACCGCCCGGGATGGTATGCGGTGTCCCCAGCACGCCATTCGCTTCCTGGAAGACGAGCGGCAGCTCCCGCCCCAGCTACGCGATCTGCGAGCGCCCACCCTGGGCCGCTACCGGTCGAGTGATGCGGTGCTCTTCCCGCGGCACGGCGTCAGTACCCTGGGTAGCCTTGCCCTATTACCCCTGCGCCGGGGCGGCCGGTTGCTCGGCGCTCTGTGCCTCGGCGATGCGGACGCGGCCCGCTTCGACCCGGATCTCGCGACGGACAACCTGCGCAACCTGTCCGTCGTCGGAGCGATCAGCCTGGAGAACGCCCTGAACCGCGATCGTTTGCTGGTCGGTGCGATCACCGACCCGCTGACGGGACTGCACAACCGACGCTACCTCGACAGTCGGCTGCGCGAGGCGATCGCCCGCGCCCGCCGCGAACGCAGCCCCCTCGCGTGCCTGCTGTTGGATCTGGACTACTTCAAACGGGTCAACGACACCTACGGACATCTGGCGGGCGACGAAGTCTTGCGTGAGGTAGCGCGACGGATCCAGGGCGCGGTGAGGGCGAGCGACGTATGTGCCCGCTACGGGGGCGAGGAGCTTGCCGTGGTCTTACCCGACACGCGACGGGTGGAGGCCGAGGCCCTGGCCGAGCGCTTGCGCCAAGTGGTGTGTGGTGCGCCCATCCCGGTGGTGAGCGGGCGGGCGATCACCGTCACCTCGTCGATCGGCGTCGCCACCGCCGCCCCCGGCACGAGCCTGGATCCGAGCGAGACCAGTGCCGCGGTGCGCGATTTACTCCAGGCGGCTGACCAGGCCTTGTTTCGGGCCAAGGCCGAGGGGCGCGACCGGGTGTGTAACGCCGCCTGAGCTCAGCGTCGGGCCACACGTGAGGCTCGAGCGTCCGCCGTCTCTATCAAGCTCTCGATTATGTCGGATGGGTGGGTCGGCGACCCACGATCGGCGAAGGTTGGAGCAGAAACAGCGACTTGCCAGCGCGTGCGTGTTGTTGTCGGCGTCACGATTCTGACACACTGTCTCGGTGGGCTCGTCAAGCGCGCTCGCTGCGCGTTTGTTGGGAACGCGCCAAGCTCGAGGAGATGTTCGCCATTCCAGTCGGCGCCCGCCAATGAGTGATTCCATCGATTGCGACGGGTTTCGCGCCAACGTTGGCATCATCCTGTGCAACGAAGAAGGCCAACTCCTTCTCGCCGGGAGGTGTGGCCAGCGCGGGTGGCAGTTTCCCCAGGGTGGTATCAACCCGGGGGAGACGCCGGAAGCGGCGATGTACCGGGAGCTCGAGGAAGAGGTGGGCCTGTGCCGACGCCAGGTCGAGCTGATGGGCACGACGGAGCCATGGCTGCGCTACCGCCTGCCCAAGCGCTACTGGCGTAAGAATTCCTTCCCCCTATGCATCGGTCAGAAACAGATCTGGTTCCTGCTGCGATTGCAGTGCGAAGACAATTCGGTTTGCCTGGACAGCACGGACCATCCGGAATTCGATCGCTGGCGTTGGGTGGACTTCTGGCAGCCCGTGGCCGAGGTGATCTACTTTAAGAAGCGGGTCTACGCACGCGCCCTCGAGCAACTTGGGCCCTTGCTCTACCCGGACGGCGTGCCGCCGCGACCGGACGACCTGCGAATTCCGCGCCGCCGCCGCCGGCGTTCCAAGCGTCGTTCCTCGTCGGCGCCCAAGAACGGCGCCCAGCCCGAAGTCGCCCTCATCGAAGGCGGTACTCAGGTCAACCGCTGAACTGCCGTTAGAAAGGTTTGGTCACCGCCAGGATGACCACTGCGATCAGCACCAGGGCCGGTGCTTCGTTGAACCAACGGAACCAGATATGGGAGTGCTTCTCCCGACCCGCGCGGAATCTACCGATGATGCGCAGGCAATAGGCGTGGTACGCGATGAGCCCCACAACCAGGGCGAGCTTGGCGTGCAGCCAGGGCATGGAGAGGAGTGAGGTGTTGATGACGATCATGCTGATGCCGAAGACAGCAGCGCCGATGGCGGCGATCGTCATGATCCCGAACAGCTTGCGCTCCATGACCTGAAAGCGCTCGTGGCCCGCCTCGTCCTCGGTCATCGAGTGGTACACAAACAGGCGTGGCATGTAGAGCAGCCCGGCAAACCAGGACACGACGAAGATCAGGTGAAAGGCCTTCAGCCACAAGTACATCAACGACTCCTCGCCAGCGCGTGTGGTGACCGGGTCCAGGCGGGTGTGGATGGCGCCGTTTGGCGCCGATGGTTCCTTGGACCTCGGCCCGCTATGATCCGCCCACCATGGTGAGTCCCAGCAGCGCCAGCCCCGGTCCCGATCGACCGGCGAGCTTGCGGCATACCCAACTTGTTGTAAAGCCACGGCGTCCCTGGCTCAGGCGCGTCGCTTTTGTGGGTGGCGCGCTGATCGCGCTGGTCGCTGTGGGCACCGCTTTCGAGTCCGGACGACGCTTCGGGCTCGGCGAGTGGGCCCGTGGGTCGCAGGAACTGGAGCTGTTGGTGCAACAGGCTCGCGAACGCGAGCAGGACAACCAGCGCCTGCGCCGAGAATTGGCCAATCTGACCACCTCGCGAGGGGTGGAGCGCCAGGCGCAGGAGGAGGTGCGAGCGATGCTCGTCGATCTCGAGCGACAGGTGCAGAGCCAGCGTGAGGAGTTGGACTTCTACCGCACGATCGTCTCACCCGATGATGGCGTGGCGGGCTTGCGAATCCAGGACTTCCGGGTGCGACCGGGCGCCGAGGGCAGCGTCTACCACTTACAGCTGGTGCTCGTCCAGGCAGCAAAGCACGATAAGCCCGTGGCCGGTAATGTAGAGTTCACGATAGAAGGCGTGGCCTCTGGGCGACCCGCGGTACTGAAGGCGCAGGAACTGGCTGGCGCTGAGAGCGTCCAGTCACTGGCGTTCTCCTTCCGCTACTTCAAGGATCTGGAACAGAACGTGGTGCTACCACCAGACTTCATCCCGGATCGGGTCGTGGTCGAGGTGAGTCCTGAGGACGACCCCGATCGCGCCATCCGGCAATCATTCGACTGGTCAGTGAAAAGCAGCTGAGGTAATCCAAATGTTCGGCCGTTCCCCGCGAAAGCACGCCCCCGAGATCGATACCCTCATCGGGCGTAACACTCGTGTCGAGGGCGACATCGAGTTCAGTGGCGGATGCCACGTTGACGGTCAGGTGAAGGGATGCATCCGAGGCAGCGAAGAGGGCGGTGAGGCCGTCCTGTCGATCAGTGACACGGGGATGGTTGAAGGCAGCGTGGCCGTGCCCCAACTTATCTTGAACGGTACGGTCCAGGGCGACGTGACCGTCACTGGTCGCATCGAGCTGGGCGCCTCCGCGCGGGTGGTGGGCAACGTGTTCTACCATCTGATCGAGATGGCGATGGGCGCCGAGGTGAACGGTCAGCTGATCCACAACAGCGCGAGCACGCCCTCACCCGTCCTGGTCACCCACCAGGACAAGCACTCGAGTGACGGTGGCGATGGCAAGTCTGGCAAGGGTTCTGCCGGCGCACTCGGCAAGCAGCAAAAAGCGAGCTAGCACATCCGTTGATAGCAACGGACGCTAAAGGAAGGAATGAAGGATGAGCGCACCCACGTTGGATTTTACCGACGCTGCGGCAAGCAAGGTCGGGCAACTGATTGCCGAAGAGGGCAACGATGCCCTCAAGCTCCGGGTCTACATCACCGGGGGCGGTTGCTCGGGGTTTCAGTACGGCTTCACCTTTGACGAGCAGGTAGAGCAAGGCGACACCTGCGTCGAGAACCGGGGGGTGACGCTGGTCATCGATCCCATGAGCATCCAGTACCTGAAGGGCGCGGAGATCGACTACAAGGAAGACCTCCAGGGGGCTCAGTTCGTGATTCGCAACCCGAATGCGGCAACCACTTGCGGCTGCGGCTCCTCGTTCTCGATGTAAGCGAGGCGCTGTCCGTGCGCCTGCAACACTACAGGGGCGCGGCGTGATCGCCGCGGCCGACGGGTTCCCGAGCGATGCCGGATAGCGTCCTCGCCGCCGTCGACCTCGGGTCCAATAGCTTTCACATGCTCGTGGTCCGCCAGGTGGACGGCGGATTCGCCGTCATCGATCGCCTGCGCGAGATGGTTCGTTTGGCCTCGGGCATCGATGAGTCGGGCTACCTTTCCGAAGACTCCCGCACCCGGGCCCTCGAATGCCTGGCCCGCTTCGGTCAACGCTTACGGGTGATCCGCCCCGGGCGCGTGCGGGTGGTGGGCACCAACACCTTCCGCCGCGCCAAGCGTATCGAGGACTTTCTCGGGCGGGCCCAGGCAGCCTTGGGGCATCCGATCGAGATCGTCTCCGGTCGCGAGGAGGCGAGGCTCATCTTCCTCGGCGCGGCCCACTCGCTACCCGCCGGTGATCATCGCCGCCTGGTGGTGGATATCGGCGGCGGAAGCACCGAGGTGATCTCCGGTCAGGGCTTGACCGCCCACGAGCTGGACAGCCTGTACATGGGTTGCGTCAGCATGAGCCAAGCCCACTTCCCGGGCGGCAAGATAACGGCGAAACGTTTCCGCAAGGCGCAAACGGCGGCCCAGGTCGAACTCGAGGCGTTGGCCTCCCGTTTGGCGGGTGCTGAGTGGGACGAAGCTGTCGGCGCCTCCGGCACGATCAAGGCGACCGAAGCGGTGCTGCGGGAATTGGGCTGGCGCTCAGGTGGCATCACGGCACCGGCGGTGCAGCGGCTCGCGGATCACCTCGTGGAGATTGGTCACGCGGATGCCATCGATCTGCCGGGCCTTTCGCCGCAGCGTGCGCCCGTATTTGCGGGCGGGGTGGCCATCCTGCTCGGCTTGTTCGAGTCCCTGAACGTGCGTGAGCTGCGGGTGTCCAGCGGCGCCCTACGCGAGGGCGTTCTGCACGATCTGGTGGGTCGCTACACCGACGATGACGCGCGTATTCGTACGGTCGGCTGGCTGCAGTCGCGCTACGCCGTCGACCTTCGCCAAGCGGAACGGGTCGAGCAAACCGCGTTGGCGCTGTTCGATCAGTGCGCCGAGGACTGGGGTCTGGTAGACCCCCTGTTGCAGTTCGCCCTGCGCTGGGCGGCGCAGCTGCATGAGGTGGGTATGGCCGTCGCGCACGCTCAGTACCACAAGCATGGCGCTTACCTCGTCGAACAGGGGGATCTGCCGGGGTTCTCCAGGCACGAGCAGGAGCTCGTGGGGCGCCTGGTGCGCAGCCATCGGCGCAAGATCGTGTCGAGTCTCTTCGAGCGCTTGCAGCTGCCCTGGCGCGACAGTATCCCGCGCGCCGCGGTGCTGCTGCGATTAGCGGTGGTACTGCACCGAAGTCGCAACCCGGCGTCCCTGCCTGGAATCGAGCTATCAGCTCGCGATCACGCCGTGAGCGTCGCCTTCCCCGAAGGCTGGTTGAGCGAGCACCCCCTCACCCAAGCCGACCTGCTCGACGAGGCGGAGTATCTGCAGGGGATCGGCATCGACCTCAAGCTGCTGGAGCAGCCGGCCGCCGCTGCCGCCGCGGATCGCTGACTCGCTGCCGCGGATCGCTGACTCGCTAGTGGGTGGCCCTGTTCGCCACCTGAGCTTGCGAGGCGGCGGTAGCCAGGCGGACGTTTCGAACCAGCTGCAGCTGCGCCAACACGTGCTCGGCGTGTGCGTTGAAGTCCGCCCGTAGCGCTTCGGGGATCGGGTCTGCTTGCGGGAGCTTCACGGTTCGCGGGTTTCGATGCACACCGGCGATGCGGTACTCGTAATGCAGATGGTTGCCAGAGGCGAGCCCCGTCTTGCCGACGTAGCCGATCACGTCGCCCTGGCGCACGCGCGCGCCCCGCTTGTAGGAGGCGAAGCGAGAGAGGTGTGCATAGAGTGTGGTGATGTTGTCACCGTGCTGCAGGATGATCGTGTTGCCGTAACCGCTCTTGGTGCCTCGGAAGTTGACCTTGCCATCACCGGCCGCTTTGATCGGTGTGCCCGCGGGGGCGGCGTAGTCGACGCCGCGGTGGGCACGAATGGTGTTGAGGATCGGGTGGCGGCGGTTGGGATTGAAGTTGGATGAGATCCTCGAGAAATCCACCGGTGCACGAAGGAATGCCTTGCGCAGGCTAAGGCCATCCGGCGTGAAGTAGTCGGCCCGGCCTTCGGGGTCTACGTAGCGTAGGGCCTGGTAGCGATCGCCGGTATTAACGAACTCTGCGGCGAGGATTGCACCGTCGCGAAGCTTCTGGCCGTCGCGCCAGAGTTCTTCGTAGAGCACCAGGAACTCGTCACCTTTGCGAATATCGAGCACGAAATCGATATCCCACGCGAAGATGCCCGCAAGCTCCATGACCAGGTTATCCGAGATACCCGCTGCACGTCCGGCGTTGAACAGTGACGATGTGATGCGGCCGTGGGCGTGGGTCACGCGCCGCTCCGGGGCGTCGACGGATACGGAAGCCTTGTAGCCCTCTTGGCTGCGGCCGACCTCCAGCAGGCGAAAGTCATCCAGGCGCCGGGTCAGCGCCAGCACGGACTCACCTTCTCGTTGGATCGTGATCTCATCTCCCGGGCGGACCATGCGCAGCGCTTGGGCCGCCTCGTCGAGGCGCAGCATCCTGTGCAGATCGCCTACGCTGAGTCCGTGACGTCGAAAGAGTCGATCGAGTGAGTCACCTCGCTGCACCGTTAGCGTGAGTTGGCTCGGCGACGGCGCCGCGACGGTCGTGACCGCGGCCGGGCTTTCGGATACGGCCTTCATCGGCGTCGGTGAATGGCTCTGTTGATCGAATGCGAGCAACAGGGGCTGAGCGGTGGGGATATCTGATGTTGCCGGAGCGAGCGTCGCTACGGGTGCTGGCGGTAGTGAGCTCGCAGCCGCCGACGCGGGCGCTTCGCTGACCGCAGCCTCCGTCGACTCCAGCAGCGGGCCGGACCCAGCCGTCGTCTCGGCCGCTTCATCGGCCGTCTGGGCTTGACCCGGCAGGCTGATGGCGCGGGTCACGACGGAGTTTTGGGGCACGGGAGCCTTTGGTGGCTCAGCGGCGGGGCTCTCTTTTGGAAGCGCTTCGGCCACAGTGGGCGACGGAGCTTCGGTCGGGTCCTGGACCATCACCAGGGCGGCAGCGGCGACGACGGTGGCGAGGGCGGCCCCGATCAGCGCTGCTCTGCGCCCCGGGCGTCGTCGTTGGCGTTTCACGGCCAGCGGTGAGGATTTGAAGTCTAGCCCAACCGTGGTGTGACGCCGCTGCAAGTTAAGGCCCCCGTTGATTGATTTTTCTGCGAATTGGCCAAAACCCTAGCGGCGGGCTTGGATCAGGTCAACTGACGCGGGGCAGGGTTGCTGCTGTGCGGTCGGCTCAGGGGGCGATCCAGGAGCCGTCCACCCCGTGATGGCCGATCGCGAACTGCAGGCGCCGGTGTCCGGCGTGGTGGAGGCTTAGCCACTCCAGCGAGGTGATTTCGGTCGCGACGATGGCGAAGTGAGCACGGCCCTGATCGCTTTGATGGGTCTCAGACGCCGCTGGGAGGTAGTCGAGGGGACCGTCGAGTGGGGATCCTGGGCCCGAGGCATGGCGATAGCAGGCCTGGCTCTGCGGCCGTGAGCCCTGCCAGCGTCGATCCACCTCGTCGCCCTCGTGGTGCAGCGTCGCCAGGCCCGTCATTCGCACTTGTAAGCGCGAGGGAGCGTCGTAAAAGAGCCAACTGGCTGGGCCGGGCTGGGCCAGGTCTCGGGCCTTGGGAGAACGCAGGTCCGTGTGGAATGTGACGCGCCGATGCGCTTCCTCCGCCCCGCGAAGGACCACGGTCCGCTGCTCGGGGGCGCCGTTTCGCACCGTGGCAAACACGCCTAGATGGAAGGGATGGCGGGCGGAGACGACCGCCTGTTCGAGGCGCTGCCAGGTGTCCGACCAGATCGCCGCGGGTTCCAGCGGCGGGAGTGGAGGGGGAGGCGACTTCAAGGTGGGGCGGTTACGCGAAGCGCGGTCGCTGGCGGCGTTCGGCGAAGCCGTAGCGCTCCTTCGGGCCGCGCTGGCGTCGTACGCGGATGGCTGCCGTCGACTCGTCCATCGTGGCGGTTGCCTCCGGGGAGCCGTCGGTGGGTGATGGCTGGGTGGCGCCGGGGCCCCCGCCCACGAGCAGCGTAAAAACGGCCACTGAAAGGGCCCATCGGTGTCGACCGTTAAAGGAAACTTGCACTTTAGTGACCCTCTCGGACATCGCTTGCGACCAGTTCCTAAGTGATCAAGCAAGGCCCATGCCGGAACGCGACTGCGTGCCGCCGGTGGCGGCCGAATTGAGGCCTGGTTCTCAGTAAACGCACTCTGATCCGACCTGTCCAGCCAGGCGCTTTACGGAACGCGCTGACGAGTGCCGTCGGTGCTGGAAGGGCTGGTATCGAGTGTAAAGGTGGCCGACGCTCGAGCTGGTCGAGAAGTCGCCTTCGCTGTCACGCAGCAATCGGCTCTGCCCAGCCCCCTCACGCAGGGATAGAAGCAAAGTCCGTTTCTCGTATTTTCAGGGGGTTAGATGAGGCGGGCGCCGATCCTGTCATCTCTTGGAAAAAAAAGCTTGACCCCTGAAGAGCCGTCCCTATAATGCCGCTCCTCCCCCGCACGAACCGGGGGCGACGACGGCCCACCGAGCCGGTGTTTACTTGACACCATCGCTAGCTGAGCTACCATCGTCGGTCCGCCTCAACGGAGTGCGGAAGCTCTTTAAAAATTAGGACAGGCAATTTGTGCGGGCGCTCGCTTGGGGAGCAAACCCTGACGAGCGTCGGTCACCAGCCAAGGTGACCAACCTAGTCAATATCAAACCTTTAAACTGAAGAGTTTGATCCTGGCTCAGATTGAACGCTGGCGGCACGCTTAAGACATGCAAGTCGAACGGTAACAGGTCCTTCGGGATGCTGACGAGTGGCGGACGGGTGAGTAATGCTTGGGAATCTGCCTAGTAGTGGGGGACAACACGGGGAAACTCGTGCTAATACCGCATACGCCCTACGGGGGAAAGCAGGGGATCTTCGGACCTTGCGCTATTAGATGAGCCCAAGTCGGATTAGCTTGT
>JBCBZW010000132.1 GCA_039815145.1 Pseudomonadota bacterium | reverse complement strand
GTCGCGGTAGTGGCGCGGCGCGGCCAGGCGTCGCTCGTAGGTCTCGCCGCCCTTGCGCACCGTGGCCGTGAGGTCACCGCGCATCAGGCCCAGCCAATGGCGGTAGGCGTGCACCTTGTCCTCAGCATCCACGCAGGCGACGGAATCCTCTAGGTCGAGGATGGTGGTGAGGGCGGCCTCCAGGTGCACGTCGGCGATGCCGGCAGGGTCGTCGCGGCCGATGGGATGGTCGCGATCGATCGTCAGGTGCACGTGCAGACCGTGGTGTCGCAGGAGCACCGCCTCGGGCTGGTCGGCGTCGCCGGCGATCCCCGCGAACTGGTCAGGGTCGGCGAGGCCGGTCTGCGCCCCGTCGGCGAGGCGGATCACCAGCGCGCCGTCGCGCAGTGCGTAGGCCGTGGCGTCGCGATGGCTGCCCTCGCGCAGCGCAAAGGTCTGGTCGAGAAACTCGCGTACGTAGGCGATCACCCGTTGCCCGCGCACGGGGTTGTAGGTGGCGCTGCGTTCGGCGCCGCCGTCCTCGGGCAGGGCGTCGGTGCCGTGGAGGGCGTCGTAGAGCGAGCCCCACCGGGCGTTGGCCGCGTTCAGGGCGTAGCGCGCGTTGGTGATGGGCACGACCAGCTGGGGGGCCGCCACCTCGCCCACCTCGGGGTCGACGCGGTGGGTCGCCAGCGTGAAGGACGGCGGCACCGGCACCCGATAGCCGATCTCCTTCAGCATCTGGGTGTACACGCGGGGATCCGGTTGGCCGGGGTGCTGCTGGTGCCACTGGTCCAGGCGTTCCTGGAGCACGTCACGCGTGGCGAGGAGGTCGCGGTTGCGCGGTGCCAGCTCGGCGATGAGATGCTCGAGGCCGCGCCAGAAGTCCGCGCTGGCGACGCCGGTGCCCGGCAGGGCTTCCTGCTCGATGAAGTCCCGCCACGCGCGGTCGACGGACAGCTGACCGATGGCGACGCGGTCGGTCTCGCTCAGGGAAGTCATGGGATTGCGCTCTCCTCAAGAACTCCAGAGCGCCGGGCGCTCACGAGCCTCTATTGCATCGCAGCAAGGGATAGGAATCAAATCGCCGGAAACCGCCATCGGCGCGGCGAAAGTTTGGAAGGCTGGACACGAAAAAGGGCTCGCAGCTGTGCCACGCGCCCTTCGCGGAAGAGGCTTGAGGCGGCTTAGGCCTGCGCGCGCCGGCGGCGAGCGGCGCCGGTGACCAGCAGCGCGCCGGCGAACAGGGCGAGGGCCGGCGGTACAGGCACGGTGGCGGCGCGAAGCGCGGTGACGCGGAAACCTTCATCGCCCGAGAGGCCGACGATCTGGAAGGCGGTGCCGACGCCGACGCTGCTGACGTCGAGGCTCACCACGTTCACCACATCTTCGGTGAGATCGAACACACCCGCCTGCACGCCGTCGACGAGGATGGCGAAGAACAAGGGCGTGCTGATGTTGATCTCGTCGAACGCGATCAGGCGCTCGAGCGCCACGGGCTGGGAGAAGGTGAACAGCAGCGACTCGCCGGGGCCGATTCGGTTGCCCTCGAAGGCGGGCGTGTTGCCGACGACGCCGAGGCCCGTCTCGCCGTTGATGTGCACGATGCGGGGTTCCTCGCCGGCGAAACCTTCCGCCGTGAGGGTGATCCCACTATCTGTGTAGGTCACCGGTGCGGTGCCCTCGCGATTGCCGAGGCCATCGGCGAAGTTGAATTCCACGGTGGCGGCGTGGGCGGCGGCGGCGCCGAGCAGTGCGGTGGCGGCGGCCAGAGTCGTCAGGTATCGGTTCATGCGAGAAAAGCTCCTACGACGCCCGTCACTGAGCGCCAGGGGTTTTACGAGTTGCGAGCGTCTCGACCCTTATGGGTCGTGGTTATTTTTTGAACACATTGCGGAAAAGCCGCGCGGGGCGCAAGTGTCGCTTTGCAATCGATTTAACGCCTAAATTATTCAACCCTCGGCCACCCTTCGAGAGGCGGCAGATTCCTGGCGACGAGCGGTACACCAAGCGCGCCCTCAGCCGTTGAAACCAAAGTGCCCGCCCGGAAACTTCTCCGAGAGAGCTAATGCGATTACCCAGTCATCAACCCGTCGCCGCTCGCGCGGCCCGCTGCGTCGCCTGCGCGCTGCTGACGCTCGGCTTGCTCGGCGCCACGACGACGGCCTCGGCCGCCGTCGGCGATGCCCTGCGCGCCGCCCTGCTCCTGCAGGCGAGCAGCGACCAGGCGATCGAGCGCCAGGTCGCAGCCCTCGACGCCCAGCTCGGCGTGGCGCCCGTAGGCAGCGAGCTGGACCGGCGCTTGGCCCAGATCGTGACCTACCTGGGCGAGGTCAACGGCTACACGTTGAACTACCGGGTCTACCTCGCGCCCCAGGTCAACGCCGTCGCTTTCCCGAATGGCGAAGTGCGCGTCTTCGCGGGCCTGATGCAACTGCTGGACGACGACGAATTGACCTTCGTCATCGGCCACGAGATCGCCCACGTGGTGAAGGAGCACGGCATGGCATCGATGCGTCGGCAACAGACGCGCAATCTCGCCGGCGTCGCCGCCAGCTTGCTGGGCCTGCCCACGGCCGGCCCCGGCCTCAACACGGGCCTCGGCGCCCTCGAACTTCACTTTGGCCGCAGTGCGGAACTCGAAGCCGACCGCTTCGGTCAGAAGTTGCTGGAAATGCTCGACTTGAACCCAAAGGCCGGCGTTAGTGCACTCACCAAGCTGGCGCAGGCCAACGGCAGCGCAGGGCGTGTGGCCAGCTGGTTCTCCACCCACCCCGACCCGCTCGTGCGCGCGGAAACCCTCGACCAGGCGACCACCCCGTAGGGCGCTGAAGTCACCTATCAACTTTATTACTCTCGACACGAGAGGAGGTAAGCGTGAAGTCCACTGCCCCCCAACACTGGATCCTAGGCCTGCTCCTCACCATCGGCGCCGGCGTGGCGATTGCAGATGTTGTTGGGCCCGCCCGGTCCTCCACCTACGATCCGCAGACCGGCCAGGCGCGCGCGGAACGCACCACCATCGCCACCAACACGCCCCTGAGCGTGGTCATCCCAGTGTTCGACCCCGGCCTCGACGGCGATCCGCCCAAGCCGTACCACAAGGATGAGAAGTGGGATCAGGTGTTCGACGAGATTCGCCGCACGGAGGCGAACCTCATCGCCGTCAACCTGCGCGACGCCCTGCGCGATACGGGCCTGTTCGAGAAGGTGCGCGTGACGCCCTCCGCGCAGGCGATCGGCGAGCTCTACCTGGTCGGCCGCATCATGCGTTCGAACAGCGAGGACTTTCACCTGCAGGTGCAGGTGATGGACATCTCCCAGCGCGAGTGGCTGAACGACATCTATAAGATCCGCGTGGACGAGTCGGACGTCTCGGAGACCGCGCGCCTGCGCAATGTCGACCCCTACGAGGCGCTCTACGCGGAGATCGTCGACGACCTGCTCGCCGCCCTCGCCAAACGCGATGATCGCGACCTACGAGAACTGCAAGGTATCGCCGACATGGTGTTCGCCAGCAGCTACTCCGAGGACACCTTCGGCCGTTACCTCGGCGAGGATCGCGTGCGCGTGCGCACGGGCGAGCGCACCACCCGCATCAGCGTGACCACCCTCGAAGGCCTGCCGGCGGCGGGCGATGAGCAGTACGCGCGTATCGCCGCCATCCGCACCAAGGAGGAGCTGTTCCTCGACGACCTGCAACGCAACTACGACGAGTTCAGCGGCCGCGTGGCCCCGGTGTACGGGGAGTGGCAAACGGACGCCTACCCCTTAGCCGTCGACGCGCGCCAGGAGCGCGCCAAGACGACCCGCCGCAAGGTGTTCGCCGGCCTGCTGGCTGCCGCGGGCGTCGCCGCGGGCTCGGAGTCCACCGACGCGAGGACCATTGCCCTCGCCGGTAGCGCCGCGTTGGCTTACACCGCCTACCGCTCCTCGCGCCAGTACAACGCCCTGCGCGAGTCGCTCTCGGAGCTCGGCGAGTCCGTGGACATCCAGCTCGCGCCCACCAACGTGGAGTTCGAAGGTCGCACGCAGACCCTCGAGGGCAACGCGGCCAAGCAGTACCAGGACATGCGCAACTTCCTGCGCGATGTGTACGCGGAAGAGGCCACGCCCGATCGACCGCTGGTGATCGAAGAGGATCTCTGACGAGACCTCTGCAGATCCCCTAGCGATGCCGATAAGCGCCAGCCTCGAACGGGGCCGGCGCGCGGCGCCCCTCGCCTCAGTCACCCCTTGGGAACGTGAAGCAAGCCCGTGAGCGAAGACCCCCCGAACGACAACAGCAGCGATAACCAGGACCTCGACGCCCTGGCCCTGGCGGGCCGCAAACGGCGGCGGCAGCAGGTGCTGATCGGCGCATCCCTCACGGCCACGCTGGCCGTGGTGGTCGGCGCCTTCCTGTGGGTGGAGGCCACCTTTACACCCGCGGTGGACGCCCAGCGCGCCGTCACCGAAGCACCGGTCGAGATCGCCTGCGGCGAGGACAGCGGGGATGAGTGCTCGCGCCAGGATTTCCTCGACGCCCTGCGCGTCTTCAACTTCGAGGCCCGCCCGGCCCTCGACCGGGTGTCCCTGGACGCGTGGGAGCCGACCCGCGCCGAGGCGATCGACGCCAAGGAACGCGGGGCCCTGGACGCCTTCGACGCGGGCAAGTACCGCGAGGCCACCATCGCCATCACCGAGGCGGTCGAGATCACCGACGAGGCGATCAAGCACGCCCAGCAGACCTACCGCGACGCCCTGCGCAAGGCCGAGCGCGCCTTCGCGGACAACGACGCCCCCCTCGCCAGCCAAGCGATCGAGCGCGCCCTGCTGATCGATCCCGGCTCCGCCGCCGCCCAGGCGCTGGGCGAGCGCATCGCCGTGTTGCCGGCCGTGCTGAACGCCCTCGAGGCGGCGCGCGTGGCCAACGTCGAGAACCGGCCCGACGAGGAGCTGCGCCAGCTGCGCGCCGCCCTCGTGCTCGACCCGGCACGGACCACCCTCAGCGAACGCATCGGGGCGCTGCAGGGCGCCGACACCGCCAACCGCTATCGCGCCGCCGTGGCCGCGGCCGAGGGCGCGCTGGCGCGCGGCGACCTGGATCAGACCCAACGGGCGGTCGATCGCGCTCGCGCCATCGACCCGGGACAAGACCTCAGCCTCCTGCAGCAACGCCTCGACGACGCCCGCGCCCAGCGACGCCTGGACGACGCCCTGGCACGCGCCGCTCGCGCCCGCGACGATGAGGACTGGCCCGTCGCCCTCACCGCCTACGAACAGGCGCTCGCCCTCGACCCCGCCAACGCTGACGCGGTGCGCGGCGCCAAGGACGCGCGCGCCGTGGTCGATGCCCTCGACCGGATCGCGATCTACCTGGAAGACCCCTTGCGTATCGGCTCAGCGCGCGCCGGCGAGGCGGCCCAGCGCCTGGCGAGCGATCTCGCCCCGATCCGCGGCGTGAGCGCCATCCTCGACGGCCAGCTCGACCAGCTCGACGCCTACCTCACCCTGGCCACCCAACCGGTGAAGATCACCCTCATCTCCGATGGCATGACCGAGATCAGCGTGCGCCGCGTCGGTCAGGTCGGCAAGCGCAAGCGCGCCACCATCGAGCTCACCCCCGGCCGCTACGAGGTGGAGGGGCACCGCGCCGGCTATCGCTCCAAGCTCGTGGCCCTCGACGTGAACTTCGGCATCGAACGGATGCAGGTGGAAGTGGTGTGCGATGAACCCGCCGCTTGACGCCGCGCCGACCGGCGACAACCCCCTCGACCTCGCTCTGCGCAAGGCCCGGCGGCAGCGCGCCCAACGCCTGGCGCTCGGATTAGGTGCGATCTTCCTGGCGCTCGCCGCGGTCGCCGTGTTCGCGCTGCTCTCGCGCGGCGTGCGCCTGCTGATCACCCCGCCGGACGCCGCCGCCACGCCCACGGTCACCCTGCGCGACGGCTGGGGCCTCACGGTGGGCGAGCGCGTGTACACCTTCTCCTCGCGCCTGCACGCCATCGTCGAGGCGCCGGGCTTCTTCCCCCAGGAGGTCGCCCTGACGCCGGCGCCGGGCAGCAACTACGTGGAGGTGGCCCTGCGCGAACGCCCCGCGCAGCTCACGCTCTCCAGCGCGCCGGCTGGCGCCGAGGTTCGCTGGCGGCTGAACGGTGAGATTCTCGGCGACGGTGAGACCCTCGAACTCAGCGTCGAGCCGGGTACCCACACGGTGCAGGTGGACAGCCCCTTCCACGCCCTCGCCGAGCAGACCCTCAGCCTTTCACGAGCGGAGGAACGCGCCGTCTCCCTCGACCTCGTCCCCGTGCAGGGCAAGCTCCTGATCAACTCAGAGCCGTCGGGCGCCCAGGTGATCGTCGACGATGAGCTGCTCGGTGAAACCCCGCTCATGGCCCCCGTGCCGGGTGGCGAGTACGTGGTGGCCGTGCGCCGAGACGGCTTCGCCGATGTGGTGGAGCGCGCGCGCGTCACACGCGAGCGCCCCTCGCTCACGCGCAACTACCGCCTCCTACCCAACCCCGGCACCGTCGCCGTGGCAGTGAGCCCCCCCGGCGGCACCCTGCTGATCGACGGCGTGCGCCGCGCCGTCGGCGCCTCGCCCTTCCAGGTGGCCTCGGGCGTGGCCCACACGGTGGTCTACTCCCTGCCGGGCCACGGCACCGAGGCGCAGACCCTGACCCTGGCGCCCGACGAGTCCCGCCGCCTGGACCTTCGCCTAAGCCCACTCTTCGGTGAGGTCGAGATCGTGGCGGACCCGCCCGCCGAGGTGTTCGTCGACGGCCGCGCTGAAGGCGGCACGCCCCTGGTGCTGGACCTCCCCGCCATGGCCCATCGCATCGAGCTGCGGCGCACCGGCTACGCCACGATCACGCGCACGGTCGAACCCACGCCGACGGCGCCCCAACGCATCGACGTCACCCTGCTCACGCAGTCGCAGGCCCTGTCCGCCGCCGCCACACCGCGCTACCGCAGCCTCGGCGGCTTGGAGATGCGCCGCTTCGACCCCGCCGGCACCTTCACCATGGGCGCCCCGGCCACCGAGCGCGGCCAACGCGCCAACGAATACCTGCGCGAGGTGCGGCTCACGCGCCCCTTCTACGTCTCGCGCACGGAGATCAGCAACGCTCAGTTCGCCCAGTTCCGCGGCGGCGGCACCCGCGACAACCGCCCCGTGACCAACGTCACTTGGAGCGAGGCCGCCCGCTTCTGCAACTGGCTCAGCGAACGCGAGGGCTTGCTGCCCGTGTACCGCTTCGCCGGCGCCCGCTACCTCGGCGCCAACCTCGCCGCCGATGGCTATCGCCTGCCCACGGAAGCCGAGTGGGAGTGGTTGGCCCGATCGGCAGGACGACGCCAGGCCGCCCGCTTCACCTGGGGCAGCGAGTACGAAGTGCCCGCCCAGGCCGGCAACTTCGCCGACGAGACCGCCGCCGCCGACAGCACCGTGCGCGGTGAGCTGAAGTTCTACCTCCCCCAGTACACGGACAGCTTCGCCCGCCTCGCGCCGGTCGCGAGCTTCCCCCCGCACCGCTCGGGCCTGCACGATCTCTCGGGCAACGTGCGCGAGTGGGTGCACGACTTCGACGATCTGAACCCGCCCCGCGACGGCGTCGCCCTCGACCCGACTGGCCCCGCCCGCGCCGGCGGCGAGGGCCATGTGATCAAGGGCTCCGGCTGGCGCGACGGCCGCGTCGAGACCCTGCGCGCTGCCCACCGCAGCGCGGGTGGCGAAGCGGCCGACGACCTGGGCTTTCGCATAGCCCGCTACATCTATTGAGGAGAGCGCGATGGCGCCAGCGAGACGACACCGACTGCTCTGGACCGCGATGGCCGCCCTCGGCGTGTTGTCGCTGCTGGCGGTCGGCCATGCGATTGCCCAGAACAGCGTCAGCCTCGACGCCCCGGCCACCCTGCCGGCGGACATCTGACCATGGGCGATAGACAAGCACGCGGTACGGACTGGCGACGCCTGGCGATTTACTTCGGCCTCCTCGTGGGCATCGGCCTGCTGGTGCACCTGCTCTACATCGGCCACATCCGCCCCACCGCCGATGCGCTCATCGATGCCGCCCGCGCGGCCGGCACCTCCGCCCCGCGTTCGCCCTACGTGGTGCTGCGCGATGGCGAACAGGAGATCTGCATCATCCTGTTCCTGTGGAGCTTCGTGCTCACGATCTGGCGCCTGATGGAGCTCTCGGCGCAGTGGGACTACTTCGACGCCCTCGCCACCACCCCCAGCGAGACCCTCGCCCAGTCCGCGGCCGCCGCCAACCACCCGCTGATCAAGGCGGTGACGGACAGCATGACCCTCGGCAAGGGCGGCGACATCCACAAGGCGCGCGAAGCCGCCCACATGCACCTGGAGACCTTCGGTCGCACGCTGGAGGCGAGCAACTCGCTGTTCCGCTACGTGATCTGGGCCGTGCCCTCGATCGGCTTCGTCGGCACGGTGCGCGGTATCGGCTCCGCCCTCGGCGAGGCCGACAAGGCACTGGCCGGCGACATCGCCTCCATGACGGCGAACCTCGGCGTCGCCTTCAACTCCACCCTCGTCGCCCTGGTGCTGAGTCTCGCCCTGATGCTGTTCATGCACGTGCTCGAAGGCACGCAAGACAAGCTCATCATCGACATCGAGGCCGAGTGCGAGGAGCGCATCCGCGCCGCCGCCCGCAAGGCCGATCCCGCCACGGGTGAGGTGGCCGCGGCGTGAACGCCGTGGATCGCATGCGCAACCGACGTCGCGGGGCGGGCTCGTCGCTCTCCTTCCTCGACGTCATGTCCTGCGGACTCGGCGCTGCGATCCTCATCTTCCTCCTGATCAAGCACAACACGGACGCGGGCTCCGTGGAGACGGACCGCCTGCTCGAGCAACTGGAGACCATGGAGCGCCAGACCGAGCAGTTTCGCCAGGAAATTGCGGACATCGCCCGCCTCAACGCAGAGGAGGAGAAGCTAGGTAGCAAGCTACTCACTCAACGAGAACGTTCGCTCGCGGCCCTGGCCGCCCTCGACGTGCGCATGAGCGCCCAACGCGAGGTCAACCAGCAGCTCCAGCGCACGGTACAGGAACGCGAGGAGCAGCTCGCCGAGACGGACGTGATCGAGATCCTCGGCAGCGGCCAGGAAGACTACGTCACCGGCCTGCAGGTGAAGGGCCGGCGCATCGCCATCATGCTCGACCACAGCGCCTCGATGACCGACGAGATGCTCACCGACATCTTCCGCTACAAGGTGGCACCGGCGCAGGAGCGCCAGACCGCACCGAAGTGGCTACGCGCCGTGAAGGCCTCGAAGTGGCTGCTCGCGCGCGCGCCGCAGAGCAGCATGGTGTCCGTGGTGGGCTTCGCCGAATCGGCTGAGGTGCTCGGCCCGGGCAACTGGTTCGCCACCTCGAACGAGGAACAACTGGCGAGCCTCCAGCGCGATCTCGAGGCGCTGGTCCCCACCGGCGCCACCAATCTCGAAGAGGGCCTCGCTGCCCTCGCGGAACTCAAGCCAGCGCCCACCGACGTCTACCTCATCACCGACGGCCTGCCCACGCGGGCCACCACCGGCGGTCGCTGTGCGCGCGGGCCGCGGGTTACGGCGGACTGTCGCGACGCGCTGTTCCGCAACGCCACGAGAGCCGCCCGCGACAAGCTCGGCTCGTTCACCATGAACGTGGTGCTGTTACCCCTGGAAGGGGACTGGAACGCGGGCCCCGCCTACATGGCCTGGAGCGTCGGCAACGGCGGCACGCTCATCAGCCCGCCGGCGAGCTGGCCGTGAACACGCTCCGCCGCGCCCGCAGCCGAGACGTGTTTGGCCTGGCCTTACTGGATGTAGTGTCCTGCGGCTTCGGCGCCATCGTGCTGCTGATCCTGATCTCGCGCACGGGCCTTGTGCCGACGCCGGCACCACGGGTCGACTCCGGCGCCCTCCTCGCCCGCACCTTCGCCCTCGAGGCGCAGCAGCAGCAGCTCGACGACCTCCTCGAGCGCGAACGCCTAAAGCTCGCCGAGTCCCAGGGCAACAACGCCGACGCCCGCCTCGCCCTGCAGCGCCTCGCCGCCACCGAACAGGCACGTTTGGCGGATGCCGATGCGCTGTCCGCATCCACGGACATCCTGAAGCAGCGCGGCGAGAACCTGGAACGCACGATCCAACTCACGCGCAACGACACGGACGAGGAAGACGACGAAGTTGGCGGCATCCCCGTGGACGGCGACTACGTGATCTTCGTGATCGACACCTCCGGCAGCATGCGCCAGATCTGGAGCTGGGTGGTGCGCGAGATGGACTCCCTGCTCACCATCCACCCGCAGGTGAAGGGCTTCCAGATCATGAACGACAACGGCATCTACATGTACCCGGGCCAACGCGGCGGCTGGATCAAGGACACGCGCGGCAACCGCCTGCAGGCCTTCGCCAAGCTCAAGGCCTGGGGCGCGAACTCGAACAGCAACCCCATGCAGGGCATCACCGAGGCGCTTCGCACCTACGGCGCGCAGATGAAGCGCGGCGACAAGGTGTCGATCTACGTGCTCGGCGACGACTACACGGGCCCGTCTTACGAGCGCGACGTGAACCTCGCCGGCCAACTGAACGGCGCCCCGGGCGAACGCCTGGCGCGCATCCACGCCCTCGCTTTCTTCGTCGCCCGCACGGCGCCCAAATTCGCCACCCTGATGCGCGAGATGGCGTATCGCAACGACGGCACCTTCATGGCGCTCACGCGCTGAGGAGCTTTACCCATGAGCATTACCGTGACCCGAGCCTCGCTGATCACCGTCCTTAGCCTCGGCCTTGCCGCCCCACTGGCGCTCGCGCAGGAGGAGGCCTACGAGTGCACGGACGTCGAACCCGAGTTCTACGACCCCGACTACCCCTACACGGAGCAGGAGCTCATCGCCCTGCGCAGCGAGGAACTCGACCGCACGCTCGGCGAGCTCAGCTATTGCCGCGGCAAGGCGGGCGAGGGTGAGGGCAACGGCGGCGGCTCGGGGTCAGGCACCGGCACGGGCAGCGGCGGCAGTGGCGGCGGCAGCGCTGGATCGAGCAGTGGCGGTGGCCCCATCCCGAGCAGCATCACGGGCACGGAGCCGCGCGTCCTGCCCACCTTGAGCACGAGTCGATCACGAGAAGGACGCGAGACCCGGCGGGCGATCGATCAGGAGGAGATCGAACTCGCCACCCCGCCGCCGCCCCGCGATCAGCGCGAGGCGCCCTCACCGGGGGATAGCGGCGCGCCGGCCGAACGCATCCGTCGGGTCGACAACGACGACGCCGTGGCCGCGCAGATTCGCCGGGCCGCGGAAGCGGAGACCGACCCTGCGCGCAAACAGGCCCTGTGGAACGAGTACTACCGCTACACGGGCCGCCGCCCCCCCGACTCCCCCTAGGGCCCATCAACCGCCTGACCGCTACCCGCAGCCGATCGACTACTCCACGAGAAGATTGACTCTTACATAACTCTTGTGCGAGATAGGCTACTCGAACTAGAAGCCTAGGGGGAATGATGTTCCGGTCAGCACTAGCACTTACCCTACTCGCGCCAATCGTCGCCGCAGAGACGATCGTCGTGGATAACACCGACACAAGCAACTTCAGTATCGTAAGCGGCTCATGGGCCCCGAGCGTGGGGAACAGCGGAGTCTCCCCTTTCTTCGGGAGCGACTACCTCCACAACACGAACACGCCTGGGGGTGTTGCCGAGTGGACCCTGAACGTCTCGAGCCCGTCAGATGTCTACACGGTCTCCGCACAATGGGCCTCCCATCCGAACCGGGCCACAAACGCGACATTCACGGTGTTTCACGCGGGCGGCACCTCTCAGATCACCGTAAATCAGCAGCAGCAGGGTGGAGAGTTCATCTCACTGGGTGACTTTGTAGCGCCGACCAAAGTGAGCTTGTCGGACGCAGGCGCGAATGGCTACGTCATCGCCGACGCCGTGCAAGCTGTTCAGCTGGGTCCGCCGCCGCCACCCTACGTAGAGAACGTGACGGTCTCACCCGGATTCGGAATCGATATGTGGACCGTCGCGGCGACATCGTTACGACTGTTTCAGCCACATAGCGCATCCGTGTGTGATTCCTCGGAGTTCTTTGTCTCCGTGTTCACAGACCCCGCCGATGGCATAGACAAGGGCTTCTGCATTGAATCAGTGGCGAGTCCAGCTACCGTCTTCGAGGACGCGCGCTCGCAATGCCTCGATCGAGGCAAGCGCCTTCCAGAGCCTGTAGAGCTAAAGGTCGCTTGCAAGTTGTTCACGCTCACGCCTCATCCGTCGGGACCCACGGAGTGGTCATCGAACTTTCCGACGGTATTCGAGCGTGCGGAGTTCGGGCAAAACGGGACTGTGATTCCCACTCAATCGCCAACCGACTGCGCGGATTCGTTTTGGGGCTGGTTGAGCAACGAGAACGACTTCGAGAGCAACCAGTACGGATTTCGCTGTGTTCGCTGAGACTTCTGGCCAGCTGTAAGAGCTTCGTTTGCTAGATCAGCGGGGACCCGTTTCAAACGGGTTCCCGCTTACTTCTCGGAGTACTCTACTGCCCCGGCCGGTAGCGCCGCTCGATGTGCTCGGCCAACTCGTCCGGCCAGAAGTACACTGGCCGCAGGCGACCCTCCGCGTAGCGCTCGCCCTGATCGTTGAAGTGCGGCGAGGCGGGATCACGCGCCAGGCCACCAGCGGTCACCGCCACCGCCCGCACCCGCTCACCGAACTCCACCACCGCCACGAAGCTATTGCCCCCGGTGCCGTACCAGCGCGCCGTGCCCGGCTTCGGCGCGGCGCCGAAGGACGCCAACGACCCCCAACGGCCGGAGACGAAGCCGACGGGCGTGCTCGGCGCCTCGTCGTCGTAGGGCGGTGAGATGTCCCCCGTGAGGCGCTGGAAGCGGTTGATCTCGCCCCACGGCGTGCGCCAGTCGCCGAAGTCCTCGCTCAGCCGATCGACAGCGCCTTGCAGCGCCGCTAGGTAAGCGTCCGGTTCGAGGGCTTGGGCCATGTAGGCGATCACCTCCTGGCGAGCGGCGCGAGCTTGCGGCCGCGCCTCGCGCATCAGCGGCGTGGCCCAGAAGACGGCCAGGGAGGTGGCTACGGAGTCCGTCGCCCAGCGTCGGTCCCAGGCCTGCAGCTCGGCGATTGGCGCGGCCAGGGCGGCACGGCGCGCATCCTTCGCATCGAGGCCGGCGTAAGCCTTGAAGAGCGGCGGCAGCAGTTGAGCGAAGGCGGGCAAGGCCGGGTCGTAGGCGAGGGTGACCAAGCCTTCCAACGAAAGCTTCTCCACCTGGGACAGGAGGTCCAGGGCGTGTACGCCGCGAGGGTTCTCCGTGCCGATGTCCATGTAGGGCGGGTAGTCGGCGTAGCGCGGACTCGCGCCCGGACCCGCCGCCGAGTAGGGCCAGTTGTTGGTGTTCTGCAGCCAGCCCGTGGGCGGGTTGATCGTGTTCGGACTCTCCTCGATCGAGTGCAGGCCCTGCCAGTCGCTGGCGGGGTCGGCGCCATCCACCGGTAAGCGATAGTCGAGCGCAGGGTTGCGCACGGGCACAAAGTTCGAGTGCAGGTAGGCGATGTTGCCCTCGGCGTCGGCGAACACGGTGTTGTTCGACGAATTCGTGTGCAGGGCCATGATGCCGAGGTAGTCGTCGAGGTGCATGGCCTTCGTGCGCAGGTAGGACTGCATGAGCGCCCGCATGGGTTGTTCCATCAGCGCCACGCTCACCCAACGCCCTTGTTCGCTCCGTACGACGGGGCCGTGGTGCGTGCGGTAGGTGGTGAAGGTGCGCTCGGCCATGCCCTCGCCCGTGCGGTAGGGCACGGTGATCGTGCGCACC
>JBCBZW010000131.1 GCA_039815145.1 Pseudomonadota bacterium | reverse complement strand
TGGGGATCTCCCAATCCGGCGTCACCCCGTCGACCCGCGTGTCTCCCGACGGCCGGATGATGTGTGCTTTGGGAAAGCCCACCGTCAGGCCCGTGTGCGGCAGGGTGAACTGCTCCATCGCGCCGTAGGTGGTGGCCATGTCCGAGGTCTTCTCACCGGCGATCACGGCGAAGCCGTAGTCCTGCACCGTGGCAGCGACGTTCACGGCATTGGAGTAGGAATGGCGATTGATGAGCACGACCACTTCGCCCTCGAAGCGTCTGCCCTCCCGGGGCTGTGCCCAAGGGATGTCGAAGGCGAAGCGTTCACCACGTGGGGTCTCGGCGTAGTCGCGGGCGAACTGGGCGGAGACGCCCTCGGTGGCGTCCGGGCTGGCATCGAGGCGCGCCTGGTTGGACGCCGCCGCCTCGTCGCTCGAGCGAATCAGGAACGCGGAACAGAAGCGAAAAGGCCGATCGGCGATCCAGGCCAGCATGGGATCGCTGAAGGAGCTGTCGCCGCCCGGGTTGTCGCGTATGTCGATGACCAGCTGCTGAGCATCGGCATCGAGGAACTGCTCGAAGGCCTCGTCGATAAAGGTGAGGTACGCGCTGTTGTCCCACATCGCGTTCGGGTTCTCCGCGTTGTAGAAGGGACCCGGGCGCAGGTAGGCGACGCCGTGGTCGAGCATGCGGGCGAGGCGATCGTTGCTGTTCAGGGCGAAGCGCTCGGGCTGCGCCTGGCTTGCAGCGCGCATCGCCTCAGCGGTCTGCGCCGGCACCTGCGCCGCGTATTGCGCGCCGCCCGCATCGCGCAAGGTGAGCTCGAAGTGCGCCGGCTCGCCGAGCTCCAACCACAGGTAGCGGCCGAAGGTGAACTCGAGGAAGGAGTGGGCGATGTAGGGGGTGTCCGCCGAGACGTGTGCGGCCGTGCGTTCGAGCCAGCGGCCGATCGGCTGCCCGTCGAGGGTCAGCACCTCATCGCCGGGTTGGATGCGGCCGACGCCGGAGAGATTCTGGTCGACGTAAACGCGATCCTCGTGGATGCGCAGGTAGATCGGAAAGGTGGCGCCGCCCTGCTCACGAAAGGCCTGGTAGGCTTCGCTCGGAAACTCGATGCGGGCGTGAGCGACGTTGCCGTAGGCGGCGAAGCGCTGGAACAGCACCTGCGCGTCGAACAACGTCATCGGCGCGTCGAGGCGCTCGCGAAGTTCCTCGTAGCGGGCGTCGTACTCGTCCTTCGCACGGTGAACGTACAGATCGGCATGGGCGCTGCGCAAACCGTGATACAAACGAGCAAAGTCCGCCTGCAAGTGTTGCGCCTCGATGGGGCGCTCCCAGGCGGGCATCTCCCCGCTCTCCTGGGCCAGCGCGGTGAGACTCAAAAGCGAAAGACCGACAGCGGTCAGGATCGAGACGTGAGCGATACGACGGTGCATCCGATAACTCCAAGGGGGCTGAGAAGGCCGCCGATTCTCCCCATCGCCTGCGCCAACACCATGTTCTGCAGCCCCTTTTTTCCTCCCGAAATCCTGACCGGGAGGGATGCGTAGGGTGGAGGCATCGCCCCGACCCCCGTTTCGCCTGGGTGATTGGCGCGTCGAGCCCACCCTGGGGCAACTGCACCATAACAACGGCGGCGAGCCCATCACCCTGGAGCCTCGGGTGATGGAGTTGCTGCTGCTACTCGTGGAGCGCGCCGATGAGGTGGTGTCTCGCCCCCAGATCGAACAGACCCTGTGGGGCCAGGTGGTGGTGGGCGAGGACACGGTGGCGCGTACGGTCTCCAAGCTGCGCCGCGCCCTCGGCGATGCGGCCAAGGCGCCGCAGTACATCGATACCTTGCCCAAGCGCGGGTATCGCCTGATCGCACCGGTGGCGCCGCTGGGTCACCCGGTCGAAGAGGAATGCCTGCCCATACGGCCCCCCCGGCGAGGGCTGATCGCTCTCGGCCTGGCCGCGGTGGCGGTGCTGCTCGTCGTCGGCCTCACGTGGCGACCACCGCAACCGCCGCAGGGGGAAGCGCCCACGGCGAACCCACCGTCCGACGCCGCGCTGCTGACCGCTCGCGCCGACGACCGCTACATGCGCTTCACGCGGGCCGACAACGAGGCGGCCATCGTGCTCTACGAACGGGCCCTGGCCGACGACGCCAGCTACGGCCCGGCCCACGCAGGACTGGCCAACGCCCTCGTGCAACGGGTCATCCGCTGGCCGCCGTCATCGCCCTCGCCCGACGCCCAGGCCTCCACCCTGCAGGAAGCGCTGGCACGCGGCCTGCCGCAGACGCCGCAGGCGCAGGAGATTCTCACTCGGGCCACCGCCATGGCCGAACGGGCCGCCCGGCTCAGCCCAGACGATGCGGACGTGCTCAAGGCCCTGGGCCTGACCTACGCCATCCAGGGCGACCTCGACCGCGCGGCAAGCACCTACCGTCGAGCGATCGCAGAAGATCCCAACGCCTGGGAGAGCATGATCAATCTCGGCGAGGTGTTTCTGATTCGGGGCCAACCGGCAGAAGCGGCCGCGACCTTCGGCCAGGCCTTCGACGCGATGGAACGCGAATACGCCGAGGCGCCTCAGCGCGTGGGCCCCTGGCAGGGCGCCGTGGGCGTGGCCGTCGGCAAGCTACAGGATTCGCTCGGTCATCATGAGGAGGCCGAGCTCTGGTATCGGCGAGTGCTGGAGAAGTACCCCTTGGACCCGGAGGCCACTCGGCACCTCGCGCGCCTTCTGGAGAGCGCGGGTGACCCGGCCCAAGCGGCGCAGCTATGCCGCAATCTGGCCGCGCGACTGGGGGATCAAGCGGGGTGCGCGGTGAGCGCTGAGCAGCCCCCTGCGCAGTAGCCGCCGCTGATCCGTTCAGAACGGCCACAGGAAGCGAAGCGCGAAGCGCGCAAGGCCGGCCCGCGCCGAGGTCTGCTGATCCACGTTGACCAGCAACGCGCCGCCGCCCTCGGGTTTGACGTAGGCCTGGCTCAGGTAGATGTCGGCGAAGTTGTTGTAACTGTCGATGGAGAAGCGGGTCGAGCTCTGCATAGCGATGATGCGATCGGGTGGCAGGCTCGCGTGCTCCTGTGCGGGCAAGACGGTCTCCACCCGCCCGTCGGCCAGGAACACGACCCGGCCGGGCCCGGTGACCTGGGGAAACGCGAAGCCCCCCAGCAGTAGCGTGCCGAAGCGCGCGCTGAACAGGGTGGACAGGGTGACCGTCGACTCCATGCCGACGAAGTACCGCAGGTCCACCATCACCGACTCGTCGGCGCCCAAATTCCATTCGACGAAGCGGGCGCCGCGGGTGGCGCTGTAGCGCACGGGCGGTGCCCCCGGCTCGAGGTCCACGCGGTTGAGGGCCAGCGTGCCTGACCACAGGCGGCCGAAGGGGGCGCCGGTGGGCTGCGGGATGGTGAAGCGGGGCGCGCACCCGGTCGCGGCGAAGCGTCGACTCATGTACATGCAGGCCGGCTTGTCGGCGGACAGCTCGTAGCGATCTCCAGTCTCGCGCAGGCTCGCCGTGGTGTGGGCGCGATCGCCGTCCGCGCCGATGGACACCCACCCTCGCCCCTTGCGGTGATGGAGCGCCACGCGCGAGAAGACGTTAGCAAAACTCTTGATGCAGATGAGCAGGAACAGCACGATGCCCGCACGGTGGGCGATGTGCAGGTAGAGGAAGGTGTAGGCGAGGTTGCGCTGCACCTCACGGTTGGCCTCGATCACCTTGCCGATGGCAGCGCCCTCGGCCTCCCGCAAACGCGCCTCGGCGGCGGCTTGGCGCTGGCGCGCCTGCCCCTGGCCCTGCGCCGCCAGATCGCCGAGGGCCTCGATGATGTCGTGGCGCATCGTGGCGTAGGCCTTGTTCGAAGCGTCCTGGGCAAAGCCCTCCGCCGCGTTCATCAGCGGACCGGTGAGCCCCCCGTTGTCCGGCCGATCGAAGGCGATACGCGGGCGAATCGCCCCGCGCGCGATGGACTTCACCTCACCGCGCAGATCCGCCGACAGCATCTCGTCCATGGAGCGGCGCACCGAGTCCACCTGGGCCTGGATCTCCCGGATCTGCAACACCGCCTGCAGGGCCACCAGGCGCTGGGTCTGGGTCTGGATGGTCTGCGGCACGGGCGGCGCGTCCAGGGTCTGCGTGCCCTGCTCGCTCAAGGCTATCGACACAGCTAGGTTCGCCTTGAGGTTCTCACGCACGGTCTTGTCGATCACCACGAAGGGGCCGAGCAGGAGCAGCATCGGGGTCCACAGGACGAGGCTGTGGAGCAGCCCCCACGCGGTGCCGATCGGCCCCAGGCGGGCGAACAGGGGCGCATTCTGGGCGAAGATGAACCAGACCAGGCGCAGGGCCACGATGAGGCCGGCGACGGCGAACAGGTTCACCACCCAAGGCCACAGGGGCGAGTGCACCGCTCCCACGCGAAGCCCGATGGCAGTGACCGCGACCACACACAGGAACCACGCCACCGCACGCGAGTAGAACCGGAGCGACACGGTCACCCAGAGCAGGCTCGCCAGGGCGGCGAAGCGCGGCACGTCGGCAACCCAGCGATCGGTAAGCCCAAGGCTTTGGGCGATCGCCGGCGCCATACTGTCCGGGTTCACCGCGTAAGCCACGGGCACCAACAGGGCCTGCACGAGCGAGTTGAGTGAAAGGCCGCCCTCGCTGACGGCCACCGCCACGCTCACGCCGAACACCACGTGAGGCAGCGCGAGGCCGATGAACAACAGCCCGAGACGCCAGCGCAGGATCGCGCCCAGGAGCCCCTGGAGATAGGCGAGCCACAGCAAGACCGCTAAGGCGAACAGCAACCAGGGCGACGCCACGGACTGCGCGATCTGCTGGCGCAGGCTGTCACCGTCAGCACCGGTGCCGAGCGCGAACAGGGAATAGGCGGCCAGGGTGGGCGCGACCGCATGGTCACCCTCCACCGCTTGCACCTGGAATCGCCAGGACACCTCGGGCGCCACCTCCCGCCACAGGGAGGCCGCATCGAAGGAGGCTACCTGCGGGAAGAGCAGGACGAGAATCAGGAACGCCGCGGCGTTGGGAAAGCGAGTGGCTGCACTCGGGGCATCGGACGGCGACCGTCGGCGACTGTAGACCATGGAGGGGACATGTCCGGCAGCGGGCGCCGTGCTGCGGGACGGGCCTAACCTACAAGGGCCCGATCATACCTTGCCGCTCAACCGCGACGAGAACGCGGCTTGCGCTCGCCCCTGAGAAGGCAGCACCAACGAAAACGGCGGGCACCAGGCCCGCCGTCTCCTCTCATCACGCCGAGCTGACGCGCACTCGCGCGTTCGCTCAGCGCTCCCCCGTCAGATCAGATGGCACGACGGCGCGACACGCGCGTCAGCAGCAGGCCGCCAAGGCCGAGCAGGGCCAGCGTGCCAGGCGCGGACACCTGCTGCTGGGTACCGCCGAACAGACGGATGTGCGGATCCACGCAGGCGTAGCCGCGGTCGCTGCCGCCGCCGGCGATGTTGGCGTTGTTGTTGATCGACTCGAAGCCACCCATGGCCGTATTCACACCGCTGCAACCGTTACTGATGTCCCAGCTGCCGGTGAGCGAGCCCTCCGTGCCCCAGATGCCGATGTCGTAGCGACGGTCGGCACCGAAGACGAAATCCACGTTGGCAAAGGTGAGATAGCTTAAGGGGCCATTCGGATCGCCCATGACGTCGATCGACTCGGTGTACAGCAGGTTGTTGCCGATCGGTGCCCAGTCCAGCGAGCCGCGCGTACCGGCTATGCCGCTATCCCAAATCCCGAGGGTCACGGTCATGTCGTTGTTCGCGCGGTAGCGCAGGTCGATCTGCTCCACGAAGGTCTCTTCGAGGCTGTTGAGCACCGTGCCGAAGGTGTAAGTAGCGCTACGAGTCTCTTCCCTGTAGTTGGACGCTCCCGTACCCGAGAAGTTGTCGAAGAGGATCGTGGCATTGGCCGCGCCGGCGAGCGTCGTCGTTGCCATAAGTACTGCGAGTGCTTTCATAGGGAAGCTCCTGTCGTAAGAAACCGAGCGCTACCAACGTGGCAGCAGGTGGCTTCTGCGGTGCAATAGGCGGGCCAACCCGGGGCTCACTCAAGCGTCGCAAGCACTTATAGTAATGCTTTTGTTAACTCTGCAATCAGCGCTACTGCGCGTGTAAATCTCCTCGACGCCACCACTGCCATCTAACTGTGACACGGGTCACATTCGCTTCCCACATAAGGCAAAACGGGCGATCAACGCACCGCTGATCGCCCGTCTCACCGAGACTTACTTAATCTACTTGGTAGCTTGCGACGCGTGCCGCAGGATCCTGCTAGCGGGCGGCCTGCTCCGCCTTGGCAGCGCTCACCATGGCCCGCACATCGGCCCGCAGGGCGGCGGCGTCCCACACGATGCCGTCGCGTATCGTGTACTGCACCCCGCCCACGCGACGCAGCTCGCCGCTCGGTCGCTGCAAGCGCAGGTGCCCCGTGCCGTAGAGCACCTTGAGGTTCTGCAGCGGATTCTCGGGCACGATGAGCAGATCCGCTTCCTTGCCCCGCTCCACCGACCCCGTGCGATCAGCGATGCCGAGCAGCTCCGCCCCGTTCAGGGTGCCGATACGGATCACGTCGAGGGGGTGCATGCCCGCCTCCTGCATCATCTCCAGCTCGCGGATGAAGGCGAAGCCGAACAGCTTGTAGATAAAGCCCGCGTCCGAGCCCGCCGCCACCCGACCGCCGGCCAGGCGGTAGTCGCGCACGAACTGCATCCAGCGCTCGAAGTTGCGGCGCCAGTCGATCTCGTTCGCCGTGGTCCAGTCGAAGTGGAAGGAGCCGTGCAAGCGCGGGTTGGGTTTGAAGAATCGCCACAGGGCCGGCATCGTGTAGTCGTCGTGCCACTCGGCGCGACGGGCCCGCATCACGTCACGGTTCGCCTCGTAGATCGAGAAGGTGGGGACCAGGGTGACGTCGTGCTCGATGAGCTCCGCGATCACCTCGCGCCAACGCTCGCTGCCGGGCGCCGCCGCCTGCAACCAGAGCCGCCCCGCCTCGCCGAAGCGGTCCTGCTCGTCGTCGTACACGTAGTCCGCGGGGTAGTCCTGCACCACCCGGTCGTCGAACAAGGCCTCGGGTAGGCCGTACCAGTGCTCGATGGAGTCTAACCCCCAGCGTGCGCTCGTAAGCGCGTTGACGCGAGTCACGGAGGTTTGGTCGTGGTGCGAGGCGGAGCGCATCCCGAGGTCGCGGATCTCCAACAGGGCGCCCTGGGTGGCGGGCGGCGAGGCGCCGCGGAACTTCACCCCATCCGCCCCGCGCTCGCGCACGGCTCTGACCCACGCCGCGGCTCGGTCGGCCCTCGTGACGCTGCCGCCGGGAAACATCGGGTAAACGTGGATACTAGGTGCCGTGATCTCCCCGCGCGCTGCGCGCTCTTTCTCGCGCACCGTGAAGCCTAGGCCCATGCCCGCCGCCACCTCGCGCACGGTGGTGATGCCGTGGCCCATCCAGAGCTTGTACACGTACTCGCTCGGCAGCAAGGGGCCCGCCAGGCCTTGGTTGGGCGAGTTTATGTGCGTGTGGACGTCGATGAATCCCGGCAACACCCAGGCGCCCGCCAGATCGATCTCTCGCTCCCCCTCGCCCGTCGCCGGCGCCACGCGAAACTCCGCGGCGAGGGGTTCACCGGGCACGCCCGCTCGATTGATGCTGGCGATCCGCCCCTGCTCGATCACGATGTCGACGAGCCCTCGGGCCGGCGCGCCGGTACCGTCGACCAACATCGCGGAGCGCAACACGAGGCGCTCGTAGGGCCCCGCGCCCTCGCCTGCCGGTCGATCGGGAGCGGGGGGCGGTTCGCCGATGCCGAAGCGGGCGAAACGACTAATGCCTTCTTCGCCGGGAGGGGGCCCCTCGCTATCCTGCGCCGTCGCGAGGGAATTCGCGGTGAGGGTGGCTGCCATGAGCAGCGTGACCAAGGGGTGTCTGGGTGACATCGCGATCCCTCCGCGAGTGATCAAAGTTGTTCGGCCAGGGCCTCCAGCTGGCCGGCGATCGGTATCGCCTGCGCCGGGCGATCCAGAATCGCCGCCAGGGCGGGGGGCACCTCCACCGCGTGGCCGACGAGGGGCTCGACGATGGTGTCGAACTTCGCCGGATGCGCCGTCGCCACCGCCACCCATGGGCCCGCGCGGCGCGTCCGCTCAGGCAGCTGTTCGTAGACGTGCAGGGCCGTGGCCGTATGCGGGCACCAGATCTGTTGCCGGCGCCCCGCGTCCTGGCGGATCTGGCCACGGATCTGCTCGTCGCTCACCGCGTAGGCGCTGACCGCGTCCGTGACCTCACGCCATTGCGGATGCTCGTGGCGCAGGCGCTCCATGTTGCTGGGGTTGCCCACGTCCATCGCGCTGGCGAGGGTTGCCACGCTGTCGCGCGGTTGCCAATCGCCGCTCGCGAGGTAGTCCGGAATCGTGCGGTTGGCGTTGGTGGCGAGGATCACCTGGCCGATGGGCAGGCCCATCTTGCGCGCCCACACACAAGCCAGGGCGTTGCCGAGGTTGCCCGTGGGCACGATGTAGTTGGCAGGCGCGCCCGTGCGACGCCACACGGCCATGCTGGACGCGGCGTAGTACGCCGCCTGCGGCAGGAGCCGGCCGATGTTGATGCTGTTGGCCGACGAGAGGCGTACGCGATCGCGCAGGCCCTGGTCCGCGAAGGCGGCCTTCACCAGGGCCTGGCACACATCGAAGGGGCCGTCCACGCTCAGCGACGTGACGTTGTCCCCCCAGCAGCACAGCTGGTGCTCCTGGCGCGCCGACACGAGACCGCGCGGAAACAGGATCACGATGCGAATGCCCGGCTGGCGATGGAACGCCGCCGCCACCGCACCGCCCGTATCACCGGAGGTGGCGACCAGGATGGTGAGATCGCCCTGCGGATCGCCACGCTGCGCCTCCAGGCGTGTCAGGCACGCGGCCAGAAAGCGCGCACCCACATCCTTGAACGCCGCCGTGGGGCCGTGGAACAACTCGAGCACCGAAAGATCTTCCGATGCGGGCGCGTCGAGAGCGACCAGCGGCAAGGGGAAGGACAGGGCCTCCTCGGCGATGGCGCCAACCTCGTCGGCCAGGGACGTGCCGGCGAAGAAGGGCTCGAGCATGCGCCGTGCGATCGCGGGCGGCGTGTGATCGTCTGCGAAGGTCTGCGGCGTGAAGCGCGGAAAGTCTGTCGGGACGAAGAGGCCGCCGTCCGCGGCGATCCCCCGTTGCAGCGCTGCCTCTAAGGGCAGCGGCTCGCCGCCGCCCCGAGTGCTGATGAAGTGCATAGTCCTACCCCAAGCTTGCGTCCGAGCTTACTGCCTGGGGGCAGGGATTGCGACCGACCAAACCCGAGCAGCGCCGGGTGTCCGGGCAGGTGTCACCGGCCCTTCACCCCGATCGATGGCGGGGAGCTCCACGTCAACCGCCCCGGAGCTCGGAACGAAGCTGGGCGCGGGCGCGACCAGGTGACCGTCCCCAACGCACCTCGACGGCTTGGATCGCGCACGAAGAGTCAGCGAATCCGTTAGCTGAATGAAATTCACTGAAGCCCGTGCAGGAGGTCTGCTCGTCCGGCGCCACCAGCACCAAACTCGGGTTGGGGCTTTCGATGCGGATGGTAGGCCGACCTGCTGGGTTGCCCCTAGGCGGCCGGTGAAGAATCGTCGGCATAGAGCGTGTCGATGGTTGCTCGCAACGCTGCTGATGTCGAGGAAGACGACGGTGTTGGTCACCTGCCCCGTGCCATCGACGACCTCAGGAGCGGACGCCGTCTACGCCGCCGGACGAACGGCGCGACCGCGAGGGCTTACTCAGGCGGGAGCACGTAGCTCCAGGTCTCCGTGAGCGTGTCGTCGCAGCTGCGCAGGAAGCCGCGCAGCTCCAAGGCCTCGGTCGGATCCTCGCGACGCACGCGAAGCAGCATCCGCCAGGCGCCGTTGGCCTCCAGACGGTAGGCGTTTTGCTCGAGGATCACGCCGCTAGAGGATGCGCTGACCACGGCCTCCACCGACGCGCCGGCCGGCAGTGTGGTCAGGGCAGGGCCGGTGAAGTCGACCACGAATTGGTGCTCGCCCGGACCGAGCGATGCGTAGCCGCGACCCGCCCGGGTCTGCGCCACCCACCCACGGGTGGGCTCCTCGCGCTGCGCACCCTGCCAATGCAGGCGATAGGTGAAGCGTAGCGGTCGATCGGGTGTGATCGCCTCGGCGGGCACCCAGTAGGCCACGATGTTGTCCTGGGTCTCGTCCGGCGTAGGCAACTGCACCAGCTCCACCCGACCGGGACCCCAGTCACCGAGCGGTTCCACCCAGAGGCTCGGCCGCAGGTCGTAGCGCGCCTCATTGTCCTCGTAGGCATCGAAGCGACGGTCGCGCTGGATGAGGCCGAAGCCGCGCGGCGCCGCCATCGCGAAGGACGTCACCAGCGGTGCACGTGGATTGACCAGGGGACGCCACAGCCACTCACCGTCTCCACTCGCCACCAGCAGACCGTCCGAGTCGTGCACCTCCGGGCGGAAGTCCTCGGCGTTCGGCTGGTTCTCGCCGAAGGCGTACATGCTGGTGAGCGGGGCGACGCCGAGGGTGGCGATCGCCGTACGCGGGAAGAGCTGGGCGTGCACATCGATCGTGGTCTGCGCGCCGGGATGGATGTCGAAGGCGTAGGCCCCTGCCACGCTGGGCGAGTCGAGCAGGGCGTAGACGGTGAGCGACGCCGCGTCCTCCGCCGGCGCCTGCACCCAGAACTCGACGAAGCGCGGGAACTCCTCGCCGTCACCACCTACCGTGTCGATGGCCAAGCCCCGGGCCGAGAGTCCGTAGCGCTGACCGGCACCGAGGGCGCGGAAGTAGCTGGCGCCGAGAAAGACGATGAGCTCGTCGAGGTACTCCGGCGAATTCAGCGCGTAGTGGGCCCGGAATCCGGCGAAGCCGAGATCGGGGCGCGTGAGAACGTCCCCTAGCGTGTTACCTCCGTAGTCGAAATCAGTGCTGTCGAAGATCACGGGCGCGACGCGACCGTCCTCCTCGATGGCATTCACGCGCACGGGGTGCAGCTGGTACTTGCCCAGGTGAAAGAACATCAGCTCGAAGGGCTTATCGCGATCGCGCCACAGGGATCGCTCGGGGCGAAAGCGAATGTCGCGATACTCATCGTAGGTGAGGGCGGCGAGGGCCGGGGGCGGATCGAAGGCCTCGGGCGCGTAAGGCTCCGCTGCGAGGGCACGGGCCTTCCCCAGGATCCGCTCGAAGGGATCCAGCGGCGTCGACCCGGCGGCGTCGCCGCCCTGAGTTCGCGCCACGCCTGTGCTCACCAAACCGGCGGCGACGACCATGACGGCCAACGCTCTCGAGACGTGCCTGCTCAACCCGGAACCCTCATTCATCCATCACCCCCTACTGCAGCCTTAGCGCCAGGCGCAGGCCGAGCGCGCTGACCAGCAGGGCGAGGAGAAAGCTGAACTCCCAACCCCGCATCCAATCGGGTCCGGCATTGAGGTAGACGCGCGACGGCAACTGCAGGCTCAAGCGCTCCACGGGACCGCCCGCCTCCAGGTACCCAGCCGGATTGCCGAACAAGCCGTTCCACCAGAGGCGCTTGTGCATGGCGGGCACGGGGGCGTCGACGATGACCGACCCCAACGGTCGCCCCGCCGGGTCCGACAGGCGAACCGTTGCCACCGCCTCCTCACCCTCGCGGGCCCTACTCCAGGCGGCGCCATACGCGTGCGGCTGGGCCTCGACCGTAACGCTCTTCCCCGCCTCCGGCCACGCGTAGGCGAACGTGTTGCTGGCCCAGGCGTAGAGAAAGATCACGGGCAGCGCTGCCAGCACTGTGGGGCCGAGCACCCAGCCCAAGCGGGCGAGCGCCAGGCGCAGGTGACCGCCCAGCAACGGCCACGCACTGGCGAAATCCCCCTCGTAGGCGTTGAGGCGTCGCTGGCTGCGCGTCGCCAGGCGCCCGATGACCCGCAAGCGTCGCTGCGGCGAGACCAGGGCGTAGGTCCCGATCGACAAGGCACCACCGAGCATTCCCCATAGCCACAGGCGCAGCACACCGGGGAGTCCCTCGATGAGGCAGTCGATCGAGGTCAGCGCCGGCGAGGCGGCATCGAAGAGCCCCACGGTCAGGGGTCGTCGCGGTCGCCAGCGCCCGGTGCCCGGGTCTCGGCCCGCGCGGTGCGCAGCATCTTGCGAATGGGCCAGAACACGATGAACCCTACGGCCGCGACCACCGCCACCAGCAGCCCCCACAGCGCGCCGAGCAAGCTCAGGCCCGCGCCGGGCCCGACGTAAGCCTCGGCGGGCAAGGCCACCGCCAGGGCTACCCACGTTAGAACGGGCAGGCACGCTGCCCGAGGACGGATCGATTCCATGATCACCCTCCTGAGGATCTCTCGAGTTGTCCCGCAAAGGCGGCGTCGAAGGCTTCGGGGCCGACGCGAGTGCCTGCGGAGATGATGGCGATACGCTCTCCACGCTCGGTGGTCGCGCGCGCCGGGTTGCGGTACTCCCACACGATGTCACCCGATGGGGTGACCTCCAGCAAACGCCCCCGTTGGGTCTCCGTGATGAGCGTGTTGCCGTTCTCCAAGCGCTGCTGGACACCGCGAATGGCCGAGTGGAAGGGCCTGTCGGCGGTGCCCGTGTACTGCCAGGTGTGGGCCTGGGTCGTCGGATCGAATTCGAGCACGCGGCTGCGACCACCGGGCCCGAACCAGCCGCCGTTGTCGTACAGCAGCACCTGTCCGTTGGCCAGCAGGTCTGGGTCGTGCTGGCCGATCCAAGGGCCGCGCAGGGCCCAGGTCATTTCCTCGCTGCCGAGGTCGATGAGCGCGAGCACCCCGGGCTCGCGCATGGACACCATCACCTGCCCCGACTCGACCCCCGGCAGGGTGGCCGCCCAGGCGTCGGACACCACCTCCACGTCGTTGGCGTGGAGGAAGTCACCGCTACCCTCGAGGAGATAGAAGGGCAGCAGGCCGAGCATCCCCTCGAAGGGCGAATCGACGAACGCCGGTAGCAAGGCGATGCGCTGCAGCTCCACCCCGTCCGGCGAGAGCACCACGAGCGAGTCGTCGATGCGCGGCGGACGCAGGTAACCGGCGCGCGGGATGGGCTCGTGGTTGATCGCATGGATCAGGGTGACGATGCGGCCGTCGGGCATCACGTCGAGGGCGTGGTGGGCGCGTTCGAGGTAAGCCCAGCGCGGCTTGGACTCGCGATCCATGCGCACCACCCCGTAGCCGTGGGGCGTATCACCGACGCCGTCGTACACCACCAGCAGGTCACCGTCCGCCAGCACGCGGGCATAGCGGAAGTAGGTGTGCGTGTCCGGCACGGGGGCCTCGATGGCGCCGCCGGGTGCCCACACAGCGCTGTAGGGCAGGTGCCAGCGATGCACGACCCTACCGAAGGAATCGATCAGGTAAGCGCTGGGTTCATGGCCGGAGGTGTAGAGTGTGTAGCCCGGCTGCATGCGCCCGCTGTCGCGCACCGTGACCCCACTGCCCTCACCGACCGGCTCACCGTACAGATCCGTGAGTGCGGCCTGCGTCGACTGACGGCGCTGACTCGCCAGCGCCAGGGCAGCGGTGCGCACATCGCGAAAGAAACCGTAGGGCGGCTGCTTTGCCAGCATCAGGAAGCTGCCGGCACAGAACGCCAGGAACGCGACGCTCAGCACCAGCACGGCTCTGTAGATCCCTTCGGACATCGCTCACCCCCTCCGGCGCGCCGCCAGACACACCCAGGCAACGTAATACCTATAGGCAAGGTTGACTGCGGGGACGGCCAAAAGGTGACCTGTCTGGGGGCGGCGACAGGGCGGATCCGACGGATGGTCGAAGCGTGCGGCCGTGAGGGGGAACTCGAGCCGCTCAGCTGCAGTTCAGGTTCGCTTTGCTAGCGTATCGGGCAACTGCAGAGGAGCTTGCCCCATGACCCACGCACCGAAGAAGCAAACCCCCGCCCGTGAGATCGCGCGCAAGGCTCACTGCGTCGCCTGGCTGCTCGCCGGGGTGGGTGTCCTGGTGGCCTCGACGCGTTGACCCGCGGGGCCTGGCGCGCCTACGCCGGGCCGCCTCCTGAGGGGCGACTACGCGCCCCTCCTTCGCGAGCGCCCCAGGGCGTGTTGATCGACCCGGGAACGTCCGCCTACACTTAGGACTCGCTCTTGACCCCTCGCCTGCGACTCACCCCGCAGCGAGGCAGGGCGCGGCGCGTGCCCCT
>JBCBZW010000130.1 GCA_039815145.1 Pseudomonadota bacterium | reverse complement strand
GTGAACGTCATCCCCTCCTCTAGCTCCAGGCCATCACCTGCCCGCCCGAAGTGCAGCACCTGCGGCGGCTCATGCATCTGCGTGCCGATGCCGTGACCGCAGTACTCACGAACCACCGTGTAGCCACACTGCTGAGCATGCTTCTGTATCGCATTACCCACATCACCCAGCGTCGCCCCTGGCCTAACGGTTGCTATGCCTTTCCACATCGCCTCGTAGGACTGCACTACCAAGCGTCGGACGAAGGGAGCCACCTCACCGATCATGTACATCTTGCTGGAGTCGGCGATGTAGCCGCCCTTTTCCAGGGTGATATCGAGGTTGACGATGTCGCCACGCTTCAGCCGCTGATTCGCTGACGGTACGCCATGACAGACGACGTGATTGACGGAGCTGTTGAGTGCGAACCGATAGCCGTATTGCCCTTTGCTTGCCGGGCGTGCCTCCAGCTGGTCGATGATGTACCGCTCGACGATGTCGTTGATCTGCATCGTAGAGATGCCCGCTTCCACCCACTGATCGAGATAGGTGAAAACCTGCGCCAAGAGACGCCCGGCTTCGCGCATGATCGCGAGCTGCTCCGGGCTCTTCAGGGTGACTCGGTCAGTCACTCGCCACCTTCCTGAGTTTGCGCCTGCGCTGCTTTCATCCGCTCTTCGATGAGCTGACTGTAGGACTTGCCTGGATTTGCTTCCGCCAGCATTCCTATGCGGATCCAGAACGCTGCCTGAGCGTTGATGGACCGTTCCATCACCGCGCTCGCCCGACGCACCTCCTCGTGCAGGCCATCGTCAATTTTCACAATACCCATGGATACTCCCGCGATATACGAAACGTATACGTATCATATATAGTGAACCTCGGGAAGGTCGTACTCGGTCGGAGCTTCTCGGTCACCGCGCCGGAAGCGTTTACCGCTCGAGGGGCACGGGCTCCCGCGCTGCCGGCGCTGAGGATCTAACAGCGCATCTTGATGTTTGAACAAGGCCCGGAGAGGTGCTTCACGAGGGAAACAGAGCTGCTCCGGGCCTAGTTCTGGTGAGGAGCAACCTATGGGCACGTAGCGTCATATGCGCACACCCACATCATCAGTTGCTCATCCTGAACGGCGCCTAGCGCAGATCCACCTCTTCCAGAATGAACAGCCCCGTCTCGATATCGCTGACGAGCAAACGTCCACTCGGCAGGTACGGATAGACACCCCAGGCCCCAAAGAAGTCTGGGCTATCCGTTCGGGGCACCGTGTCGAAGAACCCGATCTGCGTGGGCTCCGCGGGGTTGGAGATATCGAGGATGGTGAGGCCTCGATGGTAGTTCGACATGTAGTAGCGATCGCCCTTCACGAACCCGTTGTGGTCGACGGCGGGGGTAGGCCCGACCCAGACGCCCGCCAACCTCGGCGCGAACAGGTCACTGACATCCAGGATGTTAAGCGTGGTGTTGACCCCGAACGTGCTCTCATCTCCCTCGTCCTGAATGAAGATGAAGTCAGCGTTCTTCGACCACCACCCGGAATGGGCGTAGGCCACCTGGGGGTAGGGCGTGGCGCTCATGAGGACGGGGTTGTCCTTGTCGGTAGTGTCCCACAGGTCCACGGTGTTCTCGTTGTAGTCGATGAACACCTCACACAGGCCGCGTCCGGGGCCGCAGCGCTGGGCTGCCTCTCCCTGGAGGGTGATGCTGGACGCGTCGTGTACGTACTGCGCGCCCACCGGCGGCCGTGTCACCTCCACAGGATTGAGAGGATCGCTCAGATCGAGCACCCGAAACGCGCCACTCGCGCGATTCGACCCGAGGATGTACGCGTAGGGCGTGAGCCCCTCGAGCACCTCCCCGGTGCTGTAGTCCACATTCGAGATGTAGATGTTGTGCGCACTGGCGAAGCGGCGATAGGTATTGGCCAGCGAGATATTGAAGGGCAAACCGGCGAGATCGATGATCTGCAGACCATCGTTGGTGGCATCGGACACGACGTAGGCATACCCGCGCCAACGCCCCTCGTTCTCATCGAAGAACTGCACCACCTTGATGTCACGCCAGATGGTCTCGGCACCGGGAATGGTGCCCACTTCACGCGGCCGGCGCGGCCAGGTGACATCGATCACCGCCGTGCCATTGGTGAGACCGACCAGCGCGTACTCCCGACCGTTGTTTAAGTCAACGAAACCCCAGATATCGTTGATCTCGAAGGGATCGGTGCTGAAGGTGCTGCGCTGCTTCACGCCGAGCAGCCCGACGTTCTCGCAGGGGAAGGGCCCGACCCGGCCGCCGACGCAATCGATCCGCGCGGGGGCCATGGCGACCGCATCGATCTCCCGTCGATCTCGGCGTACTCGGGGGCTTCTGGCTTTGCCGTCGGCGATCAAGGCGATGCCCCGCTTCGCCAGGCGCTCACGAAAGCGGGCGGGCACACCCGTCACGTACGTGTCCGGTTGGCGCTCGTCGCGGTTCATGAACCCGTCGGCGCGACGGTAGCCTCCCCACACGGGGACGACGTCGCTCGCGAGGGCGAAGGCGTCGGCCGCGTCCACCTGGTAGGTGCCCTTCGACAGGGCGACGATGTCGCCCTTGGCCGCCCGATCCAGGGCGTAGCGGACGCTGCCGCACGGCGCCTGGGCGTCCGTGCAGTCGCCCGCGTCAACGCCATCGGGCGCGACGAAGCGAGGGGTGCGATCGCCGTGCGCGAGGGCCACGCCGGCCAGCAGGGTCATCAGCAGGGCGCCGGCGCTTGCTAATGATATCTTTTGTCTCATTTACCTTCTCCTTGGCCTTGAGAAGCCGCTGAGAACTGCCGTTTTCTATCGAACAACTGGTTCCCTTCGACCTTTCACTATCCTTAGCTTGTGGCCCGCGCTCGCATCGTACCGCACGGATCGCGTGTCGCGGATCGGTGACAGGACCGAGCACCCGCTCCAGACGCGAGGCGCCCCCCGGTGGCGCGCCGCTGAGTTGCCGCCAACGGCCGCAACGGCCAAGTCGCGCGGCGCGTCGGCGCCTTCCCCAACCCTGTAAGCAGAACTTCCAATCCGATGAACCCTTCGTCCGCCCGAGGGGACGCATAGGAGAAGGTGCCTTCACACGCACCGGACATGTGGTTCGCTAACCGGTCCGCCAGCGGTGGGCCTGGCGGCGTTTTCAGCAGGAGAACAACAAGATGAGAACACTCGTGTTGCTACTTGCCCTCGGCGCGTCCGCGGGCGCGTGGGCGATACCGATATGGTCCGAGGGGACGGGGTCAGCCGTGCAGAACGTGGATGGAATCGTCACCTTCGACGCGATCGCCAACCACGACGACCTGTCCGGCTTCCAGGAGAATGGCGTATCCGTGACCGTCGCTGATGCGGCCTTTGTGGGCTTCGACCCCACGGGCGGCCGCGGCGGTTTCAACGACGGCTTCTTCTACGCCAACGGCGGCGCGATGGCACCGTACGTGGTGGATGTCGGGGGCGCTGATCTGCTCGCCGTGGAGTTTACGGTGGGCAGCGGCTTCGCCCTCGATCGCCTCCTCGGTCACACGCAGCTCTACTACGAGACCTTTCGCGATGGCGTCTCCACGGGCAGCGGCAGTGCGGCATTCACGCTCGGCGATGTGTTCGGCCTACGCGATAGTGCTGGGTTCGACGAGTTGCACCTGTTCAACGTCAATCCTCGTCAGGGCGACAAGAACGCCCTGGCTATCGACTACCTGACGATCGAACGAGCGGTGGTGTCTGAACCCGCCGTCCTCAGTATGGTCTTCGCAGGGCTGTTGCTGATGTTCACCGCCAGGCGCCGATAGCTCACGACGACCCTTGCGCGCGGCCCGGTTCCGCGGGCCGCGCACAACCCAACCCCAGCGCTGGGCGCATCGCGCTAGAACTCCATAGGACACGTTCCCCGCCACGGCCACCAACAGAATGCCCGCAGCCCGACGAGAAGCCCCCCACCCCCATCTGCTACGCTCACAACGCTAGGGGCGAAGTCGCCCCGGGGCCAGCTGCGGAGAACTCGATGCGCGCCAAGGAATTACTGTGGTTTGTCGGACTATGGGCCGGAGGCGTGGCGAGCGTGGCGCTCCTCGGCGCCCTGATGCGCTTGGTGCTCTGAAGTCGCTTCGCTAGATCAGCCCCTGGCGATCGAGACGGCCTGCCCATGCGAGATGTGACGCAACTGCTCGAAGCCCACCGCGGCGGCGACGCGGCCGCCCTGGCGGAGCTCATCGAGCGCCTCTATCCGGTGCTCAAGCAGCTCGCCCGGCGCCAGCTGCCCGCCGGTCGCGGCCGCTACACCCTGAACACCACCGGCGTGGTCCACGACGCCTTTCTGCGCTTCGCCGACAACGCCGAGTGCCAGTGGGTGAGCCGCGACCACTTCTACGCGTTCGCCGCCCGCGTCATGCGCCAGGTGGTGGTGGACCATCTGCGCGCGCGCTCCGCCGCCAAGCGCGGCGACGGTAAAGCGCCCATGACCTTGCAGGAAGAGTTGGTCGCCTCCCCCGACAGCGCCCCGCAACGCGCCCTGCTCATAGACCAGCTGCTCGACGGTCTTGGCGACATCGATGAGCGCCTGGTGCAGGTGGTCGAGTGCCGCTACTTCGCTGGCTTCACCGACGATGAGACGGCCGCCGCCCTCGGGGTGACGGCGCGCACGGTACAGCGCGACTGGCAACGCGCCCGCGCATGGCTGGAGGTGGCCGTGAGCGAGCACCGCGAAGGTGCCGACGACACCCCGCCCGGCGCAAGCACACCGTGAGCGACCTGAGCGAACGACAACACCTAGACCGTTTGTTGAGCGCCGTGCTCGACTGCGAGAGCGATGCCGAGCGCACCGCGTGCCTCGACCGTCTCTGCGGCGACGATCCCTCCCTGAGGGCGTCCCTCGAACGCATGCTTGCAGCCTGCCTGGGCGAAGGCGGTCTGCTACGCGACGGTGACCTGCAGAGTGACGGTGCACTCGACGGCCTCACCAACGCGTTAGACGACGGCGCGGCCCCGAGCACGGGAGACACGGGCGAGCGCGTCGGCCCCTATCGCCTGCTCGAAGAGCTCGGCCGCGGTGGCATGGGCGTGGTGTGGCACGCCGAACGGGCCGACGGCGCCTTCGACCAGCAGGTCGCACTCAAGCTCGTGCACGGCGGTCTGGGCGCCGGCGCCTTAGCCGAGCGCCTGGTGCGCGAACGCCAGGTCCTGGCCCGCCTGCAACACCCGGGCATCGCGCAGCTCCTGGACGGCGGCATCGACGAGCGCGGCCAGCCGTGGTTCGCCATGGAGTTGGTCGATGGCGAGGAGATCACGCGCTACTGCCACGAGCACCAGCTGGGCTTACGCGAGCGGGTGGCGCTGGTCGAGGAGATCGCCCTCACCGTCGACTACGCCCACCGCCACCTGCTGGTCCACCGCGACATCAAGCCCGCCAACGTGCTCGTCGACGCGGCCGGTCGCCCGCGCCTGCTCGACTTCGGCATCGCCCGCCTGCTCGACGCCTCGAACCAGGAGGGCATGCTCACCCTCACGCAACATCAGCAACCGTTCACGCCGCGCTACGCGAGCCCTGAGCAGCTCCTCGGCGACACCCCGGCCACGGCGTCCGACGTCTACCAGCTGGGGTTGCTCCTGTTCGAACTGATCACGGGCGAGCCCGCGTTCGACGCCACCGAGACCACGCCTTCCGCCATGGTCAACGCCGCGCATAGCCGCGCGCCGGCCCAACCGAGCCGCCTGACGACGGTGCCGAAGGACGTCGACGCGATCGTGATGACGGCGACGCGACCGGAGCCTCCACGGCGCTACCTCTCCGCCCGCGCCTTCGCCCAGGACCTTCGCGCCTGGCTCGACGGCCACGCCGTGGCCGCCCGGGGCGATGCGCTCACCTACCGCGCCCGGCGCTTCGCCTCCCGCCATCGCCTGGGGGTGGCCACGGCCAGCCTGGCCGTGCTCGCCACCATCGGCCTCACGGCGGCCCTCGCCTGGGGCATCGTCAACGCGGATCGCGAGCGGCGCCGGGCGGAGGCGACCGGGGCTTTCCTGGCGGACACCTTGCGCGGCGCCCAGCCCTACGTCGCCCAAGGCCGCGACACGGCCCTGTTGGAAGCCCTCCTCGAGGATGCTGCTGAACGCATCGAGACCGAGCTTGCCGACCAGCCCTACGCCGCCGCCGACGTGCACATCACCATCGCCGAGACCCTGCGCGTGCTCTCGGACTACGAACGGGCGCGCAGCCATGCGGCCGCGGCGGCGGACACCTTCGTCGCCCAGCTCGGCGCCAACGCCAAGGAAACCTTGCGCGCCCAAGACGTGCTGGCGTTGATCCTCTGGGATCTCGGCCGCTACGAAGATGCGGAGTTGCTGGCGAGAGACGTCCTCACCCGCGCCGAGAACACGCTCCCGGACGACGATCCCGTCCGCGCTCAGGCCGTCAACACCCTCGGCCTGGCTATCCGCGCCCAGGGGCGACTGCAAGATGCCGAGCCCTACTATCGACAGGCGCTGGACGCTGCGCGCCGTGCATCGGGCCCCTACTCGCACCAGGCCTTGGTCGCCCTCGGCAACCTAGCGTTCTTGCTCGCTGAGCTGGACCGCCTCGGCGAAGCCGAGCCCTACGCCGCCGAGGCGGCGAAGCTCGCCCGCGAGCACCTCGGAGAGAACGACCCGGACACGTGGCTGGCGGTGGACAAGCTCGGGTCCCTGCTGAGCCAGCAAGGACGGGGCGAGGAAGCGCTGCCGCTGCACCTCGAAGCGAGCGAGAACCTCGAACGGATCCTCGGCCCGCGCCATTCCACGACCCTCGGCTCACAGTACGCCACCGCCACGGCCCTGCGCCGCCTTGACCAGCACGAGCAAGCCATCGCCATGCTGGAGCGCATGGTGCCGATCATCCGCGCCGAGTACGGGCCGCGCAGCCGCTTCATGTTCCCCACCTTGAACCAACTGGGCCAAGCCCTGCTGGCCAGCGGCCAGGCGGGTCAGGCGCAGGTGCATCTGGAGGAGGCGCTGGCGATCGCCCGGGAACTCCTCGGTCAGGATCACCATCACTGCGCGGTGATCTCCATTCAATTGGCGGACGCGGTGATCGACACGGACGGCACTTCGGCGCCACGGGCGAGCGCCTTGCTGGCGGCGGCGCGCAGCATCCTCGAACAGCGGTTCGGCAGCGACGGCAGCCATCGGTTCTTCGAGGACCTGGTGCGGGTAGAGGCCCGCTTGGCGGCCGGTGGGGTCGCGAGTCAGATGTGATCGCAGGCACGTCTGTCGGGGTTTCGGTGCGGAATTCGTAGAGGTAGGTGAAGGCTCGCCGCGAGCGCGCTGGACACCTTTCCCATGGCCCAGCTGCAAGGAGCACGCCGCCATGCCTCACGACGAATTCACCGCGCTTCGCCGCACCGTTGCCCGCCGCGCACACCCTAGCTCGACCGGCATCACCCTCGCCGCCCTAGCCCTCCTCGCAGGCTGCGCGCAACCGGTCCCGGACGGCGAAGGCCTCGACGCAGTCCCCGTGTTCGCCGGTACCCCCGCCCGGCCGGATCCGCTCACCCCCAAGGACGTGCCCATGCACCCGTTCCTGGCCGAGCAGAGCGCCTTCCACGACGACCACTACAACTCGGACACCACCGACTTCCCGGCGCCCCTGGGGCTCGCCCCCCGCGTCCGCTCCCGCGCCTACTCCCTGTGCGGCACGCCGCGCGTGGACTCGCAGGGTCGCATCGTCACCCAGTGCGGCAACCCCGCCTTCGCCGTCGACCCCACCGCGCCCCCGAGCCTCCTCTATCTCCTCGACGGCGACACCCTCGAGGCGCTGGCGGCCACCGAGTTCATCACCGGCGAGTTCACGGGCGATGAGATCGGCGGCGGCAACTACCCCCACGTGCTCGCCGACGACACGGTGATCAACGGTGGCATCTCCGGTTTCCTCGAGCAGTACGCCCTGGTGGAGGACGGCGACGGCCTGCGCTGGGAGTTCACCCAACCCCAGGACTTCCGCGCCGGCATCCCTGCGGGCGATGCCCTGTTCGACGTCATGCCGGACTTCGACAACCGCTACTGGTACGCCACCGTGGGCGGCGACGCGGTGGGCGGCGTCACCGTGGGGGTGGTCGAGGAGGTCGGCGTCGGCCTCGAACCGAAGACCACATTCCTGGCGGGCGAGCAGGTGGAGAACGGACTGGCCGTCGGCGAAGACGGCGTGTACGTGCTCACCACCGAGGCCCTCTACGCCTTCAACGTCAACGACGCCGGCGAGCCACTCCAACGCTGGCGCGAGGCCTACGACTCCGTGCCCAAACCGCCCGAGTCGGGGCTCTTCTCCGAAGGCAGCGGCAGCACGCCCACGTTGCTGGGGCGTGAGTACGTGGCGATCACCGACAACGACTCCCCGCGCATCAACCTCCTCGTGTTCAAGCGGGGCGACGATGTGGTCGGCGAGCGCCTCGTGTGCAAGGTGCCGCTGTTCGCGCCGGATGCGAGCGCCAACGATCTCTCCGTGATCGGCCACGAGCGCAGCCTCGTCGTGACCAACTGGTACGGGGCGGCGCCGCCGATCGAGATCGCGCCCGGCATGACCGTGCCGCCGCTGATCAGCGACTTCCGGGGCCTCGCCGGCGGCATGACGCGCGTGGACGTGCGCGAAGACGAGAGCGGCTGCGACGTCGTGTGGGAGAACCCGGACATCCGCACCACGTCCGTGCCGAAGCTATCCACCACCACGGGCCTGATCTACCTGCTAGGTCAGCGCATCGACGACATCACCGAAGCACAGACACCGCCGATCGACGCCTACTACATGCAGACCGTGTCCATGGCCACGGGCGAGATCGCCTTCGAGGTGCTCACGGGCACGGGCCCCTACGCCGCGGGCGGCGGCCTCACCACCACGATCGGCCCGAACGGCGCCTTCTACCAGGCCACCGCCGGCGGCTTGCACAAGGTGCAGGACGAGGCGGAGGGCGCCCGCTACTGGGTGCGCTATCGCCGGATGCTCATCTCGCCAGCGTACCGGGAGTTCTGGGCAGCACTTAGTGAGCAGTACTCGCTGGAACGCACGCGCGAGGAGGACATTCGACGCACGGACTGCAACCAGGAGACGTTGCTGACCTCTGTGCTGGCTCTCCTCGGCGGGGGCCTCCCCGTCTGCGATGTGTTCGGCTCGCCGTAGCGAGCGGCGCCAAGTCCCCTCACCGCTCGTCGGATGCTAACAAGCTCACCAGGTGAGTTCGCCCGACGAGCGGTGGCCGAAACATGTCGGAGTTTCACGGGCGTTTTCGTTTTCATGCCTGAGGGCGCGCTCCCTGAGCAATCCACACGCCTTCGACATGACACCGATAACACCAATGAGGTACACAACAATGAACATCAAACACTCCATCACCACCGCGGCCCTGCTTCCGCTCGCCCTGCTCACCGCCGGCAACGCCAACGCCTTCTTCGGCGATTTCTCGCAAGAGACGGACGGCATCTCCATCACCAGTTCCAACTTCAACAACGCGACGCTGTTGAACGAGGTGAAGGTGGTGTGCCCGAACTCCGGCTGGCTCCTCGCCCAGGCCGATGCGACCTTCCAACTCGAAGCCACCGCCGTCGGCTCCACCGTGTGGATCCGCTACAGCATCACCAATGACGGCGACAACGGCATCGACAGCAGCCACGACCGCAACCTGCAGGCCTACGTGTTGGAATCTGCCCACGCGGTGCCGGGATCGATCATGCGCATGGATCGGTGCGCGGCCGGTGAGGAGATCTCCTACCGCTTCGTGGCCCAGCGCGTCAGCAACGCTGAGTCGACGACCGCGGCCTTCGGCGCGCGGATGCACGTGCAGTTCTTCCGTCGGGAGATCTAGCAACCGTCAGACGCTTTGGGACGGGTCACCGCGTCGGCGTGGTGCCCCGTCCCGCGGCGAACGCTCAGTTGCGCACCACCGTGAAGCCCGAGGGCGCGGCCTGCACGATCTGCCCGTCGCTGTAGACCACCGTGCGCGCCTCATCGTCGAAGTTGTAGACCACGTAGGTGGTGACGCCCACATCCTCGAAGGCCAACGCAGCCGGGTAGTTCGCCGTCAAGGCGCCGGTGCCCGTTTGCACCTGGCCGAGCGCATCGAGCGTGCGCAGCCAGTGATACGTGTGGGCCCGGGTCTCGCCTTCCTCCGGTGTGTAGGACGGCACACTGTAGTAGTCGGCGATCGCCGCCTCGGCGTCGACCAACGCCTGCACGGCCCACCAGATGTCTGGCCACTGGCCAGGCGCAAGACCGGAGGGGCGGCCGTTGCCGCTCTCCGTGAGGCCCAGGGCCACGTAGTCGCGCAGATAGTCCGGGAATATCCCCAGGTGCAGCAGCAGGGGGCTCGTCGGCAGGGTTTGGATCCCCAGGATCTGCGCGAAGGCGCCGCTGAAGAAGGTGGAGAACACCGCCCCGTCGCCCCACACGATGGAGGTGGCGATGCGGTCGTAGGCGGGCGGGAAGTTATCTGCGTCGGCGCCGGGGGCGTTGTAGCCGTCGATGTTGTTCCAGTACTCCCAGTAGGTCGCCGCGGTGGAGGCGTGCAGGTACATGCCGCGCTCGGCCAGGCCCCCGTCACCAGTGACCAGTCCGTACAACACCATCGCGCCGTAAGCGCTGGCCGCCTCGGAGGTCGACTCGTTGTTGTTGCCGCGGGCGAAGTTCACCGCACCGGACGCCCAAGAGAATCCATTGGCGGGATCGAAGTGGCGCAGGTACGGGAACATCGGATCGTCGCGGCCGCCCGCGTAGTCACGGATCAGCAGCTCCACCACCGGGCCGTACCGATCGTCGCCACACCAGGCGGGCTCCGTGCGACAGATCGCCGCGGCCGCGCGCACGAAGTAGCCGTAGTGGAAATGGTGATCGTTCAGCTGCTGGTGGGAGGCGAAGGACTCCTCGAAGCCGAGCAGGGTGTTCCAGTCATCGTCGAAGACGAAGTACTTCTGCACGTCCAGGGAGCCGTTGTCGTCGGCGGTGAACCAGTCGGCGAGCTCGCGCTTCAACCACTCGCGCAGGCGGGTCGCCTGCTCCGTGAGGCCCGCCTGGTCCGCCAAGGTCATCAGGGACGCCACCTTGCCGTAGTTCTTGCCGGTGAAGTAGGTGTCCGTGCGCGGGTTCCACGCCGCCTCACCCTGGGCGATGAACGCGTCCACCAGGCTGCGGAGCACCTGCGGATCCAGGCTGTCGTCGAGCAACGGCAGGGCCGGCAGGGCGCCCACGTAGGGCATCGTGTAGGTGAATTGCGCGGTCTGCGCGAAGCGCGTGAGGCCGCGCGCGCTGCGCACCTCGTAAGGCGTGGTCGCCTGCGTCGAGCGCTTCCAGTGCAAGGGCTGCAAGCCCGCGAGGGTCTCGACCGGTGCCCCAGCGGCATCGCGGTAGCGGTGGGTGACGGCGACGCTGTTGTCGGCGCGGTCGACGGCGTAGGTGATGTCGACCCCGTCGACCACGCGGCGCGCGAAGCCCTCGAAGAACTGGGTCAACGACTGCGCCGGCACGCCGCCGAGGGCTGGCAGGTAGGTCACGGTCATCTCGCGCGTGGGGCTGGAGACGCCGATCTCGTTACCGCTCACGTTGCTGAAGCTCGTGCCCGCATCGCCCGTGATGAGGAAGGCGTTGTAGTTGCCTGCCACGTTGGTCCAGACGCCGAGGCTGTCGCCCTGCTGGTAGAAGGTGCCCTTCTCGCCGCCGTCGCCGCGCAAGGTGCGCACCACGAAGTCGCCGGCGAAGGCGCGGAGGTACACGTAGGGTGAGCCGTGGACGAAGGTTGCCTCCATCACGGCAGCGCCCTCGCTGTCCTGCCACTGCACGGTTGCGGAGCCGTCGCTGAAGTCCTTGAGGAACGCCTCGAGCGATGAGAACTCCGTGTTTCCCACGGCGATGCCGTCAAACACCTCCGCGAATGGGTCGGGGATCGGGTAAAGAAAATCGTTGCCCTGCACCCGCAGCCCCGAGGGAATGCCGGCCAGACGCACCCCACGGTCCGAGACGCGCGCCGAGATGGGGTCCGGGGTGATGTAGGCCGCGTCGTTAGGGTCCCCCGTGGTCATCTCACCGAGGAAGGACACGGAGCCCCACCAACGATGGGTCATCGTGGGCTGCTCGGCGGCGGCGTCCGTGAGCTGTGGGAACAGCGGCGTGGGATCACCGATGGGCGTCTGCGTGCCCGTGTCGCACCCGGCGATGGCGGGCAGCACCACGCCCGCGTTGAAGATGAAGTTGCCGAAGTCGAAGACGCACAGGTAGCTGGCCGGGTTCACCGTGTCCGATACGCTGCCGGCGCCGAAGGGCAGGATCATGGCGCCCGCGGGCAGGTCGCCCGGCGGTGGCTCCGTGGGCGGCGTCGCGCCATCGGCGATACCGGTGAATCGCACATCGTCCACGCGGAACACGGTGCTGCGCGTGCCCGTCGCCCAGATCACGATGCCCGTGTTCACGCGGGTCAGGTCCAAGCCGCCCGCGACCAGGTCTGCGAGCGCGATGGTCACCGTCTCCCAGCCCGCCTCACCGCGGCTGCCGAGCAACTGATCACCAGAGGTGCAAGGGAAATTGCAGTCGAGCTTCACGGTGAGCGCGCTGTCGCCGGAGATCACCTTGACGTCGAAGCGCAAGCTGCCCTCAGCGTAGTCCGAGAGATCCACCACACCGTCGGTGGAGATGAAGACACCCGCAAAGGCGCCGCTCGCGGCGTGGGCGATCTCGAGCACGTCGCCCCGCTCGCTGTCGGCGACGACGCGCCAATCGATGCTCGGGCAGCCCGCGCCGCCGTCGTTATTGCACTCAGCGAATCCGATAGCCTCGTCGAAGGCGCTGATGCCCCGGCTCCAGACGGGCCCGACAACGCCACCGTCGAGGACCAGGAGATCCCCGGCGCCTTCCTCCGCGGGCACCACGGTGACCATGCGCGCGCTGGTGGATGTGTTACCCACGGCGTCGCGGGCGGTGAAGATGAGTTCGTAGACGCCAGGCACGTCGACATCGACCTCACCGGAGCGCTCCACCGCCACTGCGCCGTCGATTGCGTCCTGGGCCTCCGCCCCCGCGTCGACATAAGCCGTACCTTGCGGCTGACTGACGTTCGTGGCGCCATTGAGCGTGATGATCGGGGCGGTGGTGTCCGCCACCACGACGGTGCGCGTCGCTGAGCCCGTGTTGCCAGCGCTGTCGGTGGCGTTGTAGGTGAGCGTGTAGGCGCCCGCCTCGGCGGTCACCACCGTGCCCGTCACGGTCACCGCCACGGTGCCGTCGACGTCGTCCGTGGCCGTGGCGCCGGCGTCGACGTAGTCCGTGCCCTGCTCGTGCACGGCAGGGCTCACGCCCTGCACGGTGACGATGGGCGCCTGCGTATCGCCGACGTCGATGGGCTCAGGGTCCGGTGCGACGGGCGCTGTGGCGCCGCCGCCACCTCCGCCGCAGCCTGCCATCAGCAGCGTGATGAGAAGGCACGCCCCCATGCGGCCTTCCTGGGCACGGGGGAAGATGCGCGCTCGGGCGCTCGGTGCGATCGACACGGAAATCTCCGGGAGCGCTGCAGTTCCGTTGCAGCTCGGGCCGTCATTCGACCGCAACCATGACAACGTTGTCAAAACGCTCGCCCGCGTGCTCCGCATGGTCGTCGCCCTGCCAATCTGGCGTTCATCCACCATCGAAACGACATCGGCGTGCCCCCTGCCTCGCTGAGGCGGCAACAAATGGCCACCCTGGGCGGCACGAGCGGCCGCAATCAGCGGCACACGCCGTAGCTATACATTCCCTTACCTGCAGTCGTCTGATTGCATTCGAGTTCACTTCGCAACACTGCGTTGGCACAGGGATTGCTTTTGCTGGACCGCTATCCACTCTTCTACCGGAGGAATCCTAATGAGTGAAATTGCAGGCATTGGCGCCAGTGGATTCGATGCAGCCGCAATGACAGACAGGATCAGCCAGCGCTTTCAAGCGGCTGACCAGGACGGCAGTGGCGATATCTCACAGGTCGAATTTGCAGATGCATTAGCTGGCCAAGGCATCGGTGATGCGACAGCGCAGAAGGTGTTCTCACAGCTCGACGCCGACGGCGATGGACTGGTCACCCAGGCAGAGCAACGCGCCGGTGTGGAATCCATCGCAAGTCGCCTACAGGAGTACGCGGGTCAGCCCGGTGCCCCGCAGCCGATGCAGGCGCTCACGTCGCTCCTCGATGCCATCGCCTCCTCTGCGGAGGACGCAGATACCTCCAGCGAGGCACAAACGCTGCTGCAACAGCTACAAACCTCGGGGCCGGCGGGCGAGACCGTCAGCGAGGTG